>NZ_JBBMFA010000084.1:0-101515 GCF_040096265.1 Ruthenibacterium intestinale | reverse complement strand
GGGGGTGCCGCCGCCCCGCTTTGCTGTTTCATTATTCCGCTTCTTTGGCGTAGTTGTCAAAGTAGCCCTGAATGAAGATGATGGGCGTGCCCTTGTCGCCGGAACCGGAGGTCAAATCGCACAGACTGCCAATCAGGTCCGTCAGGCGGCGGGGCGTGGTGCCCTGGCTGGCCATCTGGCCCTTCAGGTCCGCCTCTTTGTGAGAGATGCTCTCTTTGATGGCGCTGGTCAGCGCTTCACCGGATAGATCCGCAAAGTCGTTGTCCGCCAGATATTTCAGTTTCAGCTCATTGGGCTGGCCTTCCAAACCACTGGTATAGGCGGGGCTGACCACGGGGTCCGCCAGCTCCCAGATTTTGCCCACGGGATCCTTGAAGGCGCCGTCGCCGTAAATCATGGCTTCGATGTGTTTGCCGGTGGCCTTGTACAGGCTTTCGGCCAGGGCGTTCACAAAGCTCTGGCAGTCGCGGGGGAACAATTTTACGCTGTCCTCGGTGGCTTTGTTGGAACCCAGCAGACCATACTGCTCGTTGCAGCCGGAACCATCCACCGGAGCATTCATAATATCGCTCAGCAGCAGCACTTTCTCCGCACCGGCTGCCAACAGGCGGCGTTTGGAGCGCTCGCGGCTGTGGATGTCGCAGCAGAGCACATTCTTGGTGTAGGGCAGAATGGCGCGCACGTCATTGGCGAACACAAACTCCACTTCGCAGCCCTCGGCACGGAACAGCTCACCGTAATACTCCACATAATCCACACCGGTAAAGGGATGCTTCACATAGCCGAACAGTTCACGGTACTTTTTCTCGTCCAGCACGTCGCTCCAGGGATTGACGCCCTTCTCGTCCAGCAGATCCTCATCGAACAGGTGATTGCCCACCTCATCAGAGGGATAGCTCATCAAAATGTATGCCTTTTTAAACGCTTTGGCGATGCCCTTCAGGCAGATGGCAATGCGGTTGCGGCTCAAAATCGGGAAAGTCAGGCCGATGGTGTCCGTGCCGAATTTGGCGCGGCAGTCCTTGGCGATGGCCTCAGTGGTAGCGTAGTTGCCCTGGGAGCGCGCCACGACCGCCTCGGTCACAGCAACGATGTCCCGGTCGTTGAACGCAATGTTCTGCTCTTTTCCGCACGCAACAATAGCGTCCGTCACGATTTTTACCAGATCGTCGCCCTCGCGGATGACCGGGCAGCGCACACCTCTGGACACAGTACCGACAGTTCTCATGATGCACAATCTCCTGTTCTGTTCATTGTGATAAAATGTTCGCGCGCCCTTGCGCGCAGAATCCTTCTCTATTATAATGGGCCTATATCCATAAGTAAAATTATTATTTATTATATTTTACATAAGTGAGGTTTATATTATGACAACCGACCTGGAACTTTACAAGATTTTTGTGACGGTGGCACAGGCTGGAAGTTTCAGCGCAGGTGCCAAAGAGCTGTTTCTGACCCAGCCTGCCGTCTCCCAGGCGGTGCAAAAGCTGGAACAGCAGCTGGGCGCGCGGCTGTTTGTGCGCGGCCGGAAAGGCGTGACTCTGACGCAGGAAGGGCAAATGCTGTTCCAGCATGCGCTGAGCGCTTTGCAGCTTCTGGATGCGGGGGAAGAAAAATTGCGGCGTGTGCAGACCCTGAAGGACGGGCAGCTGCGCCTGGGGGCAGCCGACACCATCACCAAAGAATTTCTGCTGCCTTATCTGAGTGCGTTCCGCCAGCTGCATCCGGGCATTCAGCTGAAGGTGACCAACCGCACTTCCCGCCAGCTGACCGAACTTTTAAAACAGGGACAGCTGGACATTGCCATTGTCAACCTGCCCATTCTGGACGAACGGCTGATCGTACAGCCCATTTTGGAAGTGCACGACATTTTCGTGGCCGGTCACCTTTTTGCCGAATTGGAAGGTCAGTTTCTCACCCTGCGTGAGCTGGCCGGATATCCTCTGGTGATGCTGGAACGGGAAGCCAACAGCCGGCGTTATGTGGATGACTGGTTCGCCGAACAGGGCGTGCGTCTGGCTCCGGAGATCGAATTGGGCGCGCACGAACTGCTGCCCAGTTTTGCCGCGATCGGCTTCGGGCTTGCCTGTGTGGTGCAGGAGTTCTGCCAGAAAGAGCTGGCGGAGGGCGTGGTCTTCCCCCTTCACCTGGTGCCGCCGGTTCCCGCCCGCAGCATAGGCGCCTGCTGGGTGAGAGACCTGCCCCTCTCCAGCGCCGCCGGAGAGCTGATGCGCCTTCTGCACAGCGAGCGAAACTGAGTCATTAAGCCTGGTTTAAACTTACACTGATAAAGTAGAAACAGAAAATGAGGTGTATGGGAATGCGGTTATTACTTGCGGAAGATGAAAAAGCGCTCTCACGGGCTTTGGTGGCCATTCTGGAGCGCAGCAGTTACTCTGTGGACGCTGTTTTCGACGGGCAAACTGCGCTGGAATATCTGGAGAGCGAAGAATACGACGGTGTGATTCTGGACGTAATGATGCCCCGCCTGGACGGGTTTGAAGTTTTGAAAGCCCTTCGGCAGGCAGGCAATCTGGTCCCGGTTTTAATGCTGACCGCCAAAAGCGAAGTGGATGACAAAGTATTGGGGCTGGACCTGGGCGCCAACGATTATCAGACCAAACCCTTTCACACCCGGGAACTGCTGGCGCGGGTGCGTGCCATGACCCGTACACAAATTGCCCGGCCTGACACCCGCCTGTGCATGGGAAACCTTACACTGGACCAAGCGACGATGGAACTTTCTTCCCCCTTCGGCAGTTTTCGGCTGGCCAACAAAGAGTATCAGGTTCTGGAGCTGCTGATGAGCAATCCTCGCCGCCTGATTCCCACCGAACGCTTTCTGGAGAAAATCTGGGGATATGACAGTGACGCGGAATTAAACGTGGTCTGGGTCTATATCTCTTATCTGCGCAAGAAGCTGGCGGCGCTGCACGCTACCGTTCAAATCAAAGCCACCCGGAATGCGGGTTACACTCTGGAGGAAACCACATGATTCGAAAGCTGCGTTTCAAGCTGATCGGAGTTTCCATGCTGTCGATTTTTCTTGTGTTTTCGTTGATTCTGGGAACCATTGCTCTGATCAGCTTTCAAAAGGTAACGGCCGACGCCGACAGCACCCTTTCCATTCTGGCTGCCAACGACGGACTTTTTCCAAAGCCGGAAGACGAGGAAGCGCCGCCTTCATTGGATGCGCATCCAGGCGGCGGGCACAAAATGTCACCGGAACTCCCCTACGAGTCCCGCTTTTTTTCTGTTCTGTTTGACTCGGACGGAAATCTGATTTCCGTCAACACCGCCCGGATCGCCGCAGTGGACACCGATGAAGCCATTGTTTTCGGGCAGGAAGTATTGGCATCGGGGAGTACGAAAGGCTATCAGCACGCATATCGGTATGTGGTCACACAAAGCGCGGAAGGCATTCGCGTGATTTTTCTGGATTGCGGACGAAGCCTTTCCAATCTGCGCTTTTTTGTGGGAATCGGTCTGCTTGTATTCTTTCTGGGATTACTGGCGGTCTGGCTGCTGACCATTGTGCTTTCCCGCTACATCGTTCGCCCCATTGCGCAAAGCTACGAGAAGCAGAAGCGTTTCATCACCGACGCCGGTCATGAAATCAAAACCCCGCTGACCATCATTGACGCTGACGCCGAGGTGCTGGCCATGGACCTGGGCGAAAATGAGTGGATCAACGATATTCAGGAGCAATCCCGCCGTCTGGCTGCGCTGACCAACGATTTGATCCTTCTCTCCCGTCTGGAAGAGGACAACACACAAATGCAGCTGCTGGATTTTCCCATCTCGGATGTGGCGGAAGAGGTTGCCCATTCGTTTCAGGCCCTTGCCATTACACAGAAAAAAGAATTTTCTGTTTCCATTCAGCCCATGCTGACATTGTGCGGCGACGAAAAGATGATTCGCCAGCTTTTGATGATCCTTCTGGATAACGCGCTGAAATATGCTCAGACCGGCGGGCGCATTTCTCTGACGTTGGAAAAAGCAGGAAAAGCCTTGAATCTTTCCGTCTTCAACACCACAGAGCACATTGAAAAAGCGCAGCTTCCCTGCTTATTCGACCGTTTTTACCGCACCGACCGGTCCCGCAATTCCCAGACCGGCGGCCACGGACTGGGCCTTTCCATTGCCGCAGCGATCACGGCTGCTCACAAGGGAAAAATCACAGCTTCCACAGAGGATGAGAAGTCGCTGCGCATTCAGGTGAGCCTGCCCGCCTGATTTTTAAGTTCGTTTAAAGTGACGGTTTAAGTTCTGTTAAGTTTGGTCCTGTAAGATAGCAAACATAAAATTGCACACAAAGGATGACTGCCATGAACTATCAAACCACCTTTAAGCGATATGAACTGAAATATTTGCTGACGCCTGCGCAAAAGGCGCTGATCCTGCAGGTGATGCAGCCCCATATGGCGCTGGACCGGTACGGCCGCACCGCCATTCGGAACATTTATTTTG
The DNA here is from genome assembly GCF_040096265.1 of Ruthenibacterium intestinale. NCBI lineage: Bacteria > Bacillati > Bacillota > Clostridia > Eubacteriales > Oscillospiraceae > Ruthenibacterium > Ruthenibacterium intestinale. The sequence continues at coordinate 97,045 of NZ_JBBMFA010000084.1, read as the reverse complement.
ACACAGAGAATTTCCGGCTGATCCGCCGCTCGCTGGAAAAGCCCGCTTACAAAGAAAAGCTGCGCATTCGCAGCTACCGTGCCGTAGGCCCCTGCGACGATGTCTTTGTGGAATTGAAGAAAAAATACCGGTCGGTGGTGTACAAACGCCGGCTGGTCCTGCCGCAGAACACAGCGATCTCCTGCTTTCGCACCGGAACCTCTCTGCCCGTACACTCGCAGATCGCCTCGGAAATCGACTATTTCCGCAGCTATTATCAGCCGCTGTTCCCCACTGTGTTTCTGTCTTACGAACGCGAGGCCTACGCCCCGCTGGAAGACGGTGATTTTCGGGTTACATTTGACGAAAACATCTTATACCGCACTCATCACTTTTCCCTGAGCTCCGAATTGCGGGGCACCCCGCTGCTTTCGCCGGGCCAGACGCTGATGGAGCTGAAAACATCCGGCGGCATTCCCCTTTGGATGAGTCACGCACTGACCGTGGGAAAAATCTATCAGACTTCCTTTTCCAAGTACGGTTCGGCCTATCAAAATCTTTTGGCGCAAGGAGGAATTCAGTATGCTTGAATCACTGTTTCGGGGACTGTTTGACACCGAGATGACCACGGTGATCCCGGTTGCAGATTTTCTTCTGTGCGTTGCCAGCGCACTGGTCATCGGCCTGCTGCTGGCCTGGATGTATATGTATAAAACCCGCTACACCAAAAGCTTTGTGGCCACGCTGGCCCTGCTGCCCGCAGTGGTGTGCGTGGTCATCATGATGGTAAACGGCAATGTGGGCACCGGCGTTGCCGTAGCAGGCACCTTCAGCCTGGTGCGATTTCGTTCCATTCCCGGCACTGCCCGTGAGATCGGTGCTATTTTCCTCGCCATGGGGGCCGGTCTGGTAGCGGGCATGGGCTATCTGGCCTACGCTTTTCTGGTGGCAATCGTGCTGGGTGGTGCCGGCGTCCTGTTCACCCGTCTGGATCTGGATCGAGGCAAAAAAGCCGCCCGCTACAAAACACTGCACATTACCATTCCGGAGGATTTGGACTACGAAGGTGTGTTTGACGATTTACTGAAACAATACGCCGCGGAATATGAACTGACCCAGGTGAAAACCACCAACATGGGCAGCCTGTTCCGTCTGACATACGACTTGACTTTGCGCCGCACCGGCACGGAAAAAGATTTGATCGATCAGCTTCAGTGCCGAAACGGGGACCTGGAAATTACGCTTTCCAAACAGGAAACCGTAGTGGGCGCGCTTTAACAGGAAGGAAGAACCATTATGAAACGAGCCATTGCGGCCATTGTACTCTCAATGGCCATTCTGCTCACCGGGTGCTCACAAACCACCGCCTCCAGCGAAATTTCCGAACCGTCTTCGGGAGCCACCCTCTCGGTCGACGACGGAATGTTTACTTCCAGAGACATGGAGATCGGATACGATGAAAGCACCTGCGTGCACATTGAATTGAACGGCGACGCTGTTTCCTGCAATTCCGACGCAGTGACTGTTTCCGACGGTACCGTCACCATTGCCGACGAGGGAACCTACCTTCTCACGGGCACACTGAACGACGGCATGATCCTTGTAGACGCGGAAGACAGCGATGACGTGCAGCTGGTGCTGGACAATGTCAGCATTGCCAATGAGGACGGCGCTGCCCTCTATGTGCGCAGCGCCGACAAAGTCGTGGTGACAACCGCAGCCGACTCGGAAAATACATTGTCCAACGGCGGCAGCTACACCGCCATCGATGACAACAACATTGACGCGGTTGTATTCGCTAAATCCGATCTGACGCTGAACGGCGCCGGCACGCTGAATATTCAGGCTGCAGCCGGGCACGGGATCGTCTCCAAAGACGATTTGGCCCTCACCAGCGGAACATACAGAATCACAGCTGCCAGCCACGGACTTTCCGGGAAAGACAGCGTGCGCATCGCCAGCGGCACCTATACCATCACCTGCGGAAAAGACGGCATTCATGCCGAAAACACCGATGACGCCTCTTTGGGCTTTGTCTACATTGCGGACGGCACTTTCTCCATTGTCGCCGATGGAGACGGCATCAGCAGCGGTGCTGATCAGCAGATTTTAAACGGAACCTTCTCCATTACAGCCGGCGGCGGAAGCGGCGAGGCCGCAACGGCTTCTTTCCCGACTGAAGCCGAACCGTCCGCATCCTCTTCGGAAGAGGATGCCACCAGCACGAAAGGCATCAAGGCCAGTGGAAACCTCACCATTCAGAGCGGGACTTTCACCATTGACAGCGCAGACGACGCCATCCATTCCAACAGCGATATTGTCCTTTCTTCCGGTACCTATCAAATCACAACCGGAGATGACGGCGTACACGCAGACGGAGCCGTGCAAATCACAGGCGGTACTCTTGCCATTGCACAAAGCTATGAGGGCATTGAAGGACTGACCGTCGAAATCTCTGGCGGTGAAATCTCCATTGTCTCCAGCGATGACGGGTTGAATGCAGCCGGCGGAACAGATGGCAGTGGCACCGGATTCCGGGGCGACAGCTTTTCCGCAAACGCAGACGCCTGGATCACTCTTTCCGGCGGTGTGATCTCCATTGATGCCGAGGGAGATGGCATTGATTCCAACGACTCGCTGACCGTGAGTGGCGGCGAGATCTATGTCTACGGACCTGAGCGCAGCGGCAACGGTGCGCTGGATTATAACGGAGAGGCTTCCATTACCGGCGGCCTGGTGGTTGCCTTCGGACCATCCGGAATGGCACAAAACTTCGGCACTTCTTCCACGCAGGGGGCCATGCTGGTATCCATCAGCGGCAGTGCCGGAGATACAGTCACACTGGCCGCATCCGACGGTACAGAACTTGTCTCCTGCCAAAGCCAAAAAGCTTATTCCAGCGTGGTGATCAGCTGCCCTGAGCTGGTGCAGGGTGAAACCTATACCCTGAACGCAGGCGGAACATCCACGCAAATCACGATGGACAGTCTGATCTACGGTGAGACAGGCGGGTTCGGCGGTGGCCGGGGCGGAATGATGCCTGACGGAACATCCCCCAATGGGACCCCGCCCGACGGGACAGCGCCGAACACCGCCCCCGATGCAATGCGGGGTGGACAGCGTCAGCCCGCTTGAGCACTTGAAATAAAAAAACCGCCCGGCAGTACCGGGCGGTTTTCGTTTGTATTTTACTTGTTGTAAGTGCGCAGTGCAAACTCGGTCAGATCGTTGTTGTCTGCAAAGTTCTCTTTATACAGCGCACCTGCAATGCCGATGTCCGTGGAGCCCATGCCGATGATGCAGGCGCAGATGATTTCGTCATGGCTCTCACGGCCAGCCTTTTTGCCCACGACAATGTCGGGCATTTCCGCATGCACATTTGCCTCGGTCAGACGGCCGGCCTTCACCAGTTTCAACAGTTCGCCGCGATGAGCGTTCTGCGCCCAGCTGTCCACCACCAGTTTATCGCAGCTCAGCGGGATCTGCTCATCCAGCTCCTGGAAGGAACCCAGGCTCATCACGGTGCAGCCGGGTTTCAGCCACTCGTTCATCACCAGCGGCTCATCCGCGATGGTGACCGTGATGATCACATCCGCGCCGCGGCAGGCCTCTTCATTGGTGGCGCAGGACACTACGCGAATTCCCAGCTCCTCGCTCATCTCGCGGGCATATTCTTCCGCAGCGCCGGGGCGGATATCGGTAATGCGCAGCTCTTCAATGTCCAGTTCTTCCAGAATGGCTCTCGCGTTCATACGGCCCTGTACACCGGCGCCGATGATTGCAAGCACCTTGGAGTCCTTATTGGCCAGATAGCGCGCCGCCACGCCTGCGGATGCGCCGGTGCGGATGTCGGTGATGTAGCTTCCATCCATGATGGAGAGCACTTCGCCTGTGCGCGCCTCATTCAAAATGATCACGCCGCCGATATAGGGAATTCCCTTTGCACGGTTGTCGTTGAAGCCCCAAACCCATTTGATGCCGGAGATATCAATGTCGCCGCCGATGTACGCAGGCATGGCATTGTACGATCCGCCATAGGGGGGCCAGTCGTTGCTCTCGCCGGTATCCAATGTAATTTTTGCCGGCATCAGCACCTGATCCTTGCCGTGGAGCTCGTACACTTTCTCCACCATATCAATGGTGCGCTTCATATCCAGAATTTTTTCAATTTGCTCTTTTGCGATCATCTTCACATGATCCATGAACCAGTTCCTCCTCATGTCAAAAAAACGAACCGGCGCCGCCGGCCGTCTGATCTATAAAAATTCGCGAGCATTTAGCCGCTAAATATAGTTTAGTGAAAAACGCCGTCCCTGTCAACCGCCCGGCCGATAAAATTTCAATTTTATGAATATTTATTCATAACCAACAAAAAGACCCGCCGAAGCGGGTCTTTTTTCAGTGGTCTTCTTCCGGCACAATGTTGTTCCAGCGCAAATCAGGCCGGGCCTGCAGTGCATCGGTATAGTGGCCCATCACTTTGTAGAAGGCCTCCATCTCTTCCTTGGTGCATCCGCGGTCCAGCAGTTCCTGATACAGCATGGCATGATACTCGCCTTCATTGTCCTCCATGACCTGACGAAGCTGCATGCCCTTCACCGTGGGATACAACAGCTGCATGCGGTCATGATCCTCGCATTTTTCCCGGCAGATGAAGCCTTTTTGCTCCAGTTTTTTCACGAGCTGCGACAGCGCGCCCCGAGTTCGATTCCACTTTTTGCAAAGCTGTGCGGCCGTCACGCCCGGATGCTCGGCAATCTCCTCAACGGTGCTTGCCTCGGTCATGGTCAGCGTCACGCCCGGCGCATACTGTTTTGGGATGGCGTTCATCGAGCTGCACACCGTGACGAAATCGTACACCAGACCAGGCCGGTGCGTGGACAGCTTGATCGAACTGGCGGAACGTTTTTGTTCCATAGGCACATTTCCCCCCCTTGTCCTTTTAATGCGACATGTTTATTATCTATTATAACGATACATGGGGCGAAAGTCAAAGAAAATGCGCATTTGTATGCACTGTTTGCTTGTTTTTTGTCGTTGACGCAGTGCGGACGCACGTGCTATCATGGCAGCAGCAATGTTTAACAACATAACACAATACAATCGGAGGCTTTTTCATGCAGGATTACAGCAAATTGTACCAGTACATTGATGACCACGCCGAAGAATACATTGCGCTTTTGCAGCAGTTCTGCCGCCAGCCCAGCATTTCCGCACAAAACATGGGCCTGCGGGAAATGGCTCAGCTGATCATGCAGACGCTTCAGAACATGCATGCGCAGACAGACCTTGTGGAAACCGGCGGAGCCCCCATTGTATATGCCGAATGGGCCGGGCGCAATCCGTCGCGCACGGTAACCTTCTACAATCACTACGATGTGCAGCCTGTGGAACCGCTGGATGAATGGGAAAGCGACCCTTTCGGCGCGCAGATTCGAAACGGCAAGCTGTATGCCAGGGGTGCCACCGACAACAAGGGAAGCCTTCTGAGCCGCCTGTGTGCCGTAATGGCCTGTCAGGCCGTTTACGGGCAGCCGGCGCTGAACGTCAAGCTGATTTATGAAGGAGAAGAAGAGATCGGCAGCCCGCATCTTGCCGAATTCGCCCGGCGCTATCCTCAGCGCCTTCAAACCGACGGGTTCGCCTGGGAGGGCGGGTCCAAACAGCTGGGCGGACCGTTGGAAGTGTGTTTCGGCACCAAAGGCATGCTGTTTGTGGAGCTGCGTTGCCGCACTGCATCAGCAGACCAGCATTCCTCCAAAGCCGCCATTGTGAAGAATCCTGCCTGGCGGCTGGTGCAGGCGCTTGCCACCATGAAGGATGCGCAGGACCACATTACCATCGACGGTTTTTATGATTCCGTGCGCCCGCTGACCGACTACGAGCGGGAATGCCTGAAAACGCTTTGTTTTGACGAGGCCGCCAACCGGGAACGCATGGGCCTGGACGAATACATCAACGGTTTGACCGGCCTGCCCTTGCTGGAAAAATTTTATTATGAGCCCACCGCCAACATTGCGGGCTTCCGCGCGGGAGAAACAGGCCCGTCTGCCAAAACCGTTCTGCCCGCCTCGGCATCCGTTGCCATGGATTTCCGTCTGGTGCCCGATCAGATGCCACAGGAGATTTTCCAGCGCATCCGTGAACACCTGGACCGCCGGGGCTTCACCGATGTGGAGCTGGTCCTTCGCTCCGGCGAACCGCCCTACCGGGCTGACCCGCTGAGCCTGTTTGGCCGAACTGTCATCCGGTGTGTAAAACCCGTCTACGGCATGGAGCCGGAAGTGTTCGCCGGTGCGGCAGACACCACCGCCCTGTATCAGTTCTGCCACGGAACCGGGCTGGATGCGGTGCTGTTCGGCGCAGGCAACGATGGCGCCAACATTCACGCACCCAATGAAAATATTATTCTGGAAGATTACATCCACGCCATCAAGCTGGCCGCCACGGTGATGGAAGAATTCGCTCTGGCAGACACAGAAGCCGCAGCGCGCATTTAACAACGCAAAAAATACCCGGATGAAACCATCCGGGTATTTTTGTTTTACTTCGCCGCATTGATAAAAGAGCGGTTGTCCCACAGGTACTTGGCGCCGGAGATCAGCGTCACGGCCGCCACGATCCAGCAGAGAACGAAAGAGATCACCTGGGTGGTGTACACGCTGGTGGCACCGGTGCTCACCGCCTGTTCGATTGCATAACCGAAATAGTAGAAAATAATGGTCAGCATTTGCAGTACGGTTTTCACCTTACCCCACATATTGGCTGCGATGACCTTGCCGCCGGGCGCGCCCGCGGCCACCATGCGCAGGCCGGACACGGCAAACTCCCGGGCCAGGATCAGCACAATGACCACCGGGTGGCACACGCCGTCCGCCATCATATACACAAAAGCGGTAGTGGTCAGCAATTTATCGGCCAGCGGGTCGGCAAACTTTCCGAAATCGGTGACCAAGTGATATTTCCGGGCCAGATTGCCATCCAGAAAATCGGTAAAACTGGCCACCGCGAACACCACGCCCGCAGCCAGCATCCAGTGATAAGCAGCGCAAACCATAAACACCGGCACCAAAACAATGCGCAGCATGGTCAATTTATTCGGCAGATTCATCTTTTGGTCCTCCCTTTACTCTTCCACAACTTCCGCGTACAGATCGTACACATCGCTGTCTGTCACCCGCACACGCAGCATGGTACCCGGCTCAATGGGCGTCTCGCTTGCCACGCACACCACTGCATCGATATCCGGTGCATCCGCTTCGCTGCGGCACAGATACAAATCATTTTCATCATCATATTCATCGCACATGACCGTGAGCACACGCCCCACTTTTTCGGCCTGTTTCTGAGCCATGATCTCGGCCTGAATGCGCATGATGATGTCCGCGCGCTGCTGACGCAGCTCCTGCGGCAGCTGCTCCATACGGGCTGCCACCGTTCCCTCTTCCTCGCTGTATGCAAAACAACCCAGACGGTCAAAGCGATACTGGCGGACAAACTCACACAGCTCCTCAAACTGCGCTTCGGTCTCTCCGGGATACCCGGCAATCAGCGTTGTGCGCAAAGTGAGGTCCGGCATGGCGGCGCGCAAACGATCCAGCGCGTCCAGAACCGTCTGCCGGTCGCCCTGACGGTTCATGTTTTTCAAAACCTGAGAATTGATGTGCTGAATGGGAACATCCAGATAAGGAAGAACTTTTTCGTTGCGCACCATGGCATCGATAAACTCATCGGTGATGCGCTCGGGATATGCATACAGCAGACGGATCCACTGGATGCCTTCCACGCGGTTCAATTCGTCCAGCAGACGCCCGATCTCCACCTGTCCGCGATCCGCGCCAAATGCCGTTACATCCTGCGCCACCACGATCAGTTCCCGAACACCTTCGGATGCGAGGAAGCGCGCCTCCGCCGTCAGGTCTTCCACGGTGCGGCTGCGCAGCCTTCCACGGATCATGGGAATGGCACAGTAATAGCAGCCGTTGGAGCACCCCTCGGCAATCTTTAAGTACGCGTAATGATGAGGCGTGGAGATGACGCGCCGGCCGCCCAGGGGCAGAGCCTCTTTGGCGCCGTAGCTTTCAATGTGCTCTTCCCCGGCCAGACGCTCCAGAATCTGCACGATGGCTGCGTTGGAGCCGATGCCCACCACCGCGTCTACTTCCGGAATCTCCTTGAGGATCTCCGACCGGTACCGCTCGGCCAGGCAGCCGGTGACCACGACCTTCAAAGCCGGATTGTACTGCTTGAAGCTGCAGGCTTCCAGAATGTTTTCAATGGCCTCCTGCTTGGCGCTTTCAATGAATCCGCAGGTGTTGACCAGAATCACGTCCGCCTCGCTCAGGTCCGCTGTGGTGGTGTGCCCGGCACTGATCAGCGCGTGGCACATCACATCCGCGTCCACCTGATTTTTGGGGCATCCCAGTGAAATCATGGCAATTGTCATTCAAAATCCTCTCTTTCCTCTTCCAGTTCCAGCAGACAGCGCTCCACTGCCTCTTTTGCTGCTCCGTACCCGAAGCCCCGGCGTGCCAAAGCCGCCAGAACCTTCTCCCGTTCACCGCCGGCCAGCTTGCGCAGGTAACTTTTCCGCACAAGCGCACAGCAGGCTTCGGTCTCATCCGGCGCAAGCTCGTCCATCACCCGGTCCACAATGTCCCGGTCCACGCCTTTGCGCTCCAGCTGAAACCGAATCTCCCGCTCGGATTTGTTTTGGCCGGCCAGCCACACGGCACGGCTGCGGGCAAAACGCTCGTCGTCCAGCAAACCCAGCCGCCGCATTTCCGCCACAGCCGCCGCAGCGGAAGGCGCGTCAAAGGTACGGCACAGCTTTTCGTACAGTTCTCCCGAAGAATGATCACGCAAAGAAAGATACCCCAGGGCCTTTTCCTTGGCCCTGCGGGTATCACTTTGCCGCTGCAGTTCCGCCAGAGCGGACGCGTCCAGCGTCAGCCCTTCCCGGAGATGATTTTTTACAAAAGTCTCATCGTCCACGGAGAACAGGAACTGATCCGATTCATCGAACAGTGCATACCGTCCCCGTTTTGTTTCGCTGATGCGGCCAATGGTCATGCGTCGTCGTCCTCAACCATGATGTCGATGTCCGCTTTGCCGGCGCGTTTTGCCGCAGGCTTGACCTCAATTTTGTCATCGGCCGGTGCGGCAGCCGCAGGGGCCGCTTTGGCAGGCGCATCATCCAGATTGGCCGGCCGTTTGAGCACCTCGCCTTTTTTCAGGGTATACAGCTTGTCGGCGTTGTCGCGCACCAGCTTTTCAATCTCTGCGAACAGTTCGGGATGCTCATCCAGATAGACCTTGGTATTGTCCCGGCCCTGTCCCAGACGGGTGTCCCCGTAAGAGAACCAGGCGCCGCTCTTCTGGATAAAGCCCAGTTTGACCGCCAGATCCAGCAGTTCGCCGGTTTTGGAAATGCCCTGCCCGAACATGATGTCGAATTCCGCCTCTTTAAACGGAGGCGCCACTTTGTTTTTGACCACCTTGGCGCGGGTGCGGTTGCCGATAAATGCGCCGGTGGAATCTTTCAACCCTTCGATCCGGCGCACGTCGATACGCACAGAAGAGTAGTATTTCAGCGCGCGGCCGCCGGGCGTCGTCTCCGGGTTGCCATACATCACGCCCACTTTTTCACGCAGCTGGTTGATGAAAATGGCAATGGTGCCGGTCTTGCCGATGACGCCGGTCAGCTTGCGCAGAGCCTGGCTCATCAGGCGCGCCTGCAGACCCACGTGGGAATCGCCCATCTCGCCCTCGATCTCCGCACGGGGCACCATGGCCGCCACCGAGTCGATGACAATGGCGTCAATGGCACCGGAGCGCACCAGCGCCTCGCAAATCTCCATAGCCTGCTCGCCGGTATCCGGCTGGCTGACCAGCAGAGAGTCGATGTCCACGCCCAAGGCCTTGGCGTACACCGGGTCCAGCGCATGCTCTACGTCAATGAAAGCCACTTCGCCGCCGTTTTTCTGTGCCTCGGCAATGCAGTGCAGAGCCAGCGTGGTTTTACCGGAAGACTCCGGGCCATAAATCTCTACCACACGGCCGCGGGGCAGGCCGCCGATGCCCAGCGCCAGGTCCAGCGACAGACTGCCGGTGGAAATGGCGTCCACGTTCATGGTCACGTTCTGGCCCAGCTTCATCACCGCGCCTTTACCGAACTGTTTTTCAATTTGAGAAAGCGCCGTCTCCAGCGCCGTTTTTTTATCGCCCGCCGCCTTTTTGGTGGGGGACACGATCGCTTTTTTCTCTGCCATTGTTTCCTCCAAATCGATTACTGTAACTTCAGTATATCATCTCATCCGTCCCATAAACCGGACTTTCGCAAAAATCCGGCAGAGAACGAAAATAGTATACCCCAAACCGCCGAAAAATGCAATTTTTCAGGGGCGCCGGGCACGCACGCAGCGGTCCCGTCCCTCCAGATCCTGCACCAGTTTCACGTTCGCATAGCCTGCCTGCCGGCAGATTTCGGCCACCGCCTGCCCCTGCCGCCATCCAATTTCGAACACAAGTTCTCCGCCGGGAGAAAGCTTTGAAAAATAGGCCGGTGCAATGTGCCGGTAAAAGGCCAGGCCGTTTTCCGGTGCTTCCAGAGCCATGCGCGGCTCAAAATCAAGTTCCGGGGCGAGCGTTTCCATCTCCGAAGCGGTAATGTAGGGCGGGTTGGACACGATCACGTCAAAACTTTCGTCCCGCACGGCTTCCTGCCAGCAGAACACGTCAGCCTGAACCACCGCCAAAGGAGAGCCGCAGCGCCGATTGTTCTCCTGAAGGTAGGCCAGTGCCTGCGGCGAGAGTTCCACCGCCGTGACCTGCGCCCCCGGCACATGACGCGCCACGCCCAGCGCAATGGCGCCGCTGCCGCTGCACAAATCGGCCACGCGGGGCGCTTCAAACGCACCGGCCGCTTCCATGGCCTGCTGTGCCACCAGTTCTGTATCCGCCCGCGGGATCAATACGCCCGGGCCTACCGTCAATGTCAGATCCAGAAAATCCCATTCACCCAACAGATACTGAAGCGGCTCTCTGGCACAGCGGCGGTCAACCAGCTTCTCCAGCGCCGTCAGCTGTTCCGACGTCACTTCCGCCTCGCTTCGCCCGTCAAAACCGGTGACAAAACGCACCAGCTGAACCGCGTCAAAATCAGCGTCCTCCACGCCCGCTGCCCGCATACGCTGCGCCGCGGCGCGCCAGGCCTCGCGTGCGGTCACCACTTGCCCTCGTCCGGGTCTTCCGGCAAAACCGGCAGAACTGCCGCAATGGCACACTCGATCATGCTGTCGTCCGGCTCGTTGGTGGTGATGTGCTGCAGCCACAAACCCGGCGCACTCACCGCACGGGTAAGTGCATTGTCGTGCCGGCCGCAGAACTTGATGATCTCATAACCTACGCCCATGACCACCGGCAGCAAAAGCAGCTTCAATACAATGCGCAGCAGCGTATTGGTACTGGTGATCAGCGCACCCACCAGAATGCTCAGCAAAACCACGATCAGCAAAAAGCTGGTGCCGCAGCGCGGATGGAACCGGGAGCACGGACGCACGTTTTCCACCGTCAGCTCCAGCCCGGCTTCATAACAGGCAATGGTTTTGTGTTCCGCCCCGTGATAGGCGAACATACGCTGGATGTCCTTCATGCGGCTGACCAGCGCCATGTAGCCCACCAGCATAACGATTTTCAGAACGCCTTCAATGAGCGCGCGCCAGAGCCCCAGCTCCACGAAACGTCCCAGCAAGCCGGTCATCGCCGTGGGAATGACCAGAAACAGCACCAGCGCCAGTGCACCGCCGGCCACTGCGGCCAGCGCCATTACAAAATTGCCCGCCTTCTCGCCGAATGTATCGTTGATCCATTTGTCAAACTTGCTCTCTTCCTGCTCAAAGGCCTCTTCCCCCATGGAGACTTCCGCGCTCTTCATCAGGCAGTGATAGCCGGTGACCAGACTGTCTACAAACGAACACACGCCGCGCACCAGTGGCCATTTCTGCCACGAATGGGTCGTAAGTTCTTTGGTTTCGATGTACATTTCTCCGTCGGGCTGACGCACTGCCATGGCCATTTTTTTCGGGCCGCGCATCATGACCCCCTCAATGAGCGCCTGACCGCCCACACTGGTTTTAAATTTTTCTTTGGGTGTTTGTTGTTTCAAATTGAAGTTCCTTTCCCTTCCTCTGTTTCTTTTTCCCTGTGATAGATTGGCAGGCGAAGTGTTACGGTCGTGCCGTGGCCCACTTCGCTTTGAATGTCCAGCGCGCCGCCATGGGCCTGCATGATCTCATCCACCACTGCCAGACCGATGCCGGAACCGCGCACAGCCCCCTTGCCCTTGTAAAACTTGATGCGCACATTTTCCAGATCTTCCGGCGAGATACCCGGGCCCCGGTCCGTGATGCTCACATAGGCGTTGCTGGCGTCGGTCAGCAGTTCGATGGTGATGACACCGCCCTTGGGAGAATACTTGATGGCATTGTCCAATACGTTGACGAACACCTGGCGAAGCCGCGCCGGGTCACCTGATACCGGCACCGGCTGGGCCGGTTCTTCCCAGACAAGGCGCAACCCTTCCAGCTCGACCCGCCGCTCCACCATGATGGCCGCATCGGTGAGTTCCGCCGCCAGATCCAGCAGCTGCGGCTTCAACGTCAGGCCGTTCTGCATACGGGAAAAGTCCAGCAGCTCTTCCACCATGGCGTACAGCCGGTCTGTCTCCTCCGCGATGACCTGCACACCGCGCTTGTAAACCGGATCTTTGGGATCCTCCACCGCGGCAATGGTCTCCACCCATCCTTTGATGGACGTCAGCGGCGTGCGAAGTTCATGCGAGACCGAAGAAATGAAATCGTTTTTCATGCGCTCGGTCTTGTCCAGCTCACCTGCCATATGGTTGATGGCCGCGGACAATTTGCCGATTTCGTCGTCGGATTTCTGCTCCAGGCGAATGGACAGATCGCCCAAAGCAATTTTTGCAGCAGTGGCCTCGATTTCATTCAGCGGACGCACGATGCTTCGAATGAAGAACATGCCGGACCACACACTGAACAGAATGATGGCCGTGACCAGTGCCAGACTGATCACCACCATTGTTTCAATGCTGCGGTCCACCAGCGCCAGACTGGTGACCAGCCGGATCGCCAGCAGATCTCCGGACGGGTACGGCAGCAAAGCTGTCATGGCCATCACTTTTTCGCCCATTTCGCTTTGATAAACCGAATACCCCGTGCCGTCTTCACTGGACAGCGCTTTCACCAGATCGTTGCCTGCAACCGTTTCCCTGGAAAAGCCTGTGGTGGAAACGGCAACGCGGCCGCTGTTGTCCACCAGCATCAGTTCAAATTTATCTTTTTCGGAGAACTGCTCCACCATGCGGCGAAGCACATTTTCGCGGCTTTCGCCCGTCTGGCTGCCCGAAGCGGACAGCTGCGTTAAAATTGTGCTGCTGCGCGAAGAAAGCGCGCGGCGCGCGCCTTCGTAATAATTGGAGATGGAAAAATAGAGAAACACAGCCTCTGCCATCAAAAGTACCACAATGGTGATGAGAAGGCTGCCGCGCACCCAGCGCTTTGTGATGCTGTTCAACTCCGGGCTGCCTCCTTCTTTGTTCTTTGCTTCAGCTGTTCCAGCGGTAACCGTACCCCCACACCGTCATGATGTGCTTGGGAGCCGACGGCTCGTCCTCGATTTTCATGCGCAAACGCCGGATGTTCACGTCCACGATCTTCACATCGCCAAAATAATTTTCGCCCCACACGCCTTCCAGGATTTTCTCCCGGACCAGCGCCACACCAGGATTGGCGAAGAACAATTCCATGATTTGAAATTCCACCTGTGTCAAATCAATGGGCTGCCCGTTCTTGTACAAAACACGGCTTTTCTGGTCCAGTACGAATACGCCGGATACCATGCGGCCGTCGTCTTCGGCCTGCTCTTCAGGCGCGTTGTGCGTCACCCGGCGCACCAGAGCGTCCACTCGGGCCAAAAACTCGCTGATGCTGAAAGGCTTTGTCATATAATCGTCCGCGCCGATGGAAAGGCCGCGGATCTTATCGGTTTCCTGGCTTTTTGCACTGAGCATGATGATTCCCACCGTGGCGGAATCCCGGCGAATGTTTTCGCACAGAGAAAAACCGTTCATGCCCGGCAGCATAATGTCCAGCACCGCCACATCAAAGGGTTTGCACTCCTTGAACACCGTCAGCGCTTCTTCCGCGCTGGCCGCTTCGTACACCTCATATCCCGCCATCCGCAGATTCAGGCCGACGACCTCGCGGATTGCTTCTTCGTCTTCCACTACCAGTATTTTTCTCATACCGTTTCGCCTTCCTCTTCATTCAATCACACACACGCCCCGCTGAATCGTGCGGGCGTCCTGCGCAGAACAATCATCGCCGAAATAAAGCATCACGTACTGATCACCGACCCGCGCCCCCTGGACATAGGCATCGGTCAGAGCGCTGGGACTCTCCACCACCCGCACGCTCACCAGCAGCTGCTGCGTCTCTTTGCTGATCACGTTCCACGCATCATCCGTGGCATTGCTGATGGAAACATCCACCGTATCTTTCCAGGTGTCCGGCAGGCGCACAAAATAGCTGTATTCTGAATCGTAAACGCCATACTGAAGCGCCGGCTCCATGGCCAGATAGTTGTTCCACTGCACGTAATACAGCTGACTGACCAGCTGTTCCGTGGCAGCGCTGCCCAGCACCTGCGGCACCAGAACCAAGCCGTTGTTGCCCAGGTCCGTCGAGTTCAAAGACGCCATATACCGAACGGACTGGCGCGGTATATCATCGGTTGTATCGCTGGCGCATTCCACCAGCCCCTTGCCCATCACACGCCAGACCTGGCTGGCATGTGCACCGGAAGAAAACGTTCCATCCACCACCAGGCCGCGCACTTTTCCGTAAATGGAAAGCATCAGCCCGGTGCAGGCGGTGAACCGCTCGTCCATCTGCGCCGTATGCCATGTTTCCAGCTGGCCGCTGCTGACGCCAATCAGTTGAACTCCCAGAGCTCCGGATTCGGCCACAGTGGGGACCAAAACCAGTTCCGGAACACCGCTGCCTGTAAAATCCGCAATGACATAAGAGTCATACGCCTGGGTATACATGGTGCTTACCGTCTGGCCGTCGTAGGAGTAAACAGCCAGGTACTTGTCCGCCAGGTTGGAGTTGGCATATCCCACTGCGAACTGCACGCCTGTTTCCAAAAAAGAGACACGCTCCACGCTTGCCACTTCACTGGACAGGCCGCTGACCTGCTGGGTGACCACCCACTCGCCATCCTGCTGTTCCAGCAGGGCAAAATCCACATTCTGGCTTTTATTTTTCAGCGTATAAAACACCAGTGCCTCGGTTTCACCGTCGCCATCGAAATCATCCAAAAGCAGAGGCGCCATTTCGTCGCCGCCGCGGGGATATTTCAGCTGAAGGGTGTCGCCCATGGTGGCGGTGAGCGCCTTCTGTACGGCGCTTTGCTGCTGCGTGGCCTGAGGCGCGCGCAGCATTTCTTCCACGTCGTCTCCGGGCGGGAAGCCCCCACACCCGGTCAGAAGCGCCATTGCCGACACCAGAGCGGCCAGCCGCTTCCAAACAGCCATCGCGGCCCCTCCTTTTCTGAGTATGGAATTATGAAAAAATAATTACAATTAGTATACCACACACCGTGTTTTTAAACAAGATGAATGCCAATGCTCATGACCAAAATCCCCACGCACAGGCCGGCTGCCGCGCCGCCATGCCGCGAGGCGGAAAACCCCTGCGGGATCAATTCGCTGACGGAGACGTACAGCATCACACCGGCGATCAGTGCAATCAGACCATTCAGAAACAAGGGCGACAAAAAGCCCCGCAGAAGGGAGAAGGCCAGCACCGCCCCCGCCGGTTCCGCCAGCCCGGACGCCAGCGCATACCACACGCCCCGCGCTCTGCTGCCGGTTGCATAGTAAACGGGAACCGAGATGGCAAATCCCTCCGGGATATTGTGCAATGCAACTGCCGCAGCCAATGTGAGCCCCAGCGAAGGGTCCGCATAACTGGTGAACAGCGTGAGAATGCCCTCCGGAAGATTGTGCATAACGATCGCCGCCGTCGTCACCATGGCACTGCGCAAAGCGCCGGCCGGCACACCGTCCCTCCCGGTTGCCATCTCACTCTCCGACGGAATGCAGCGTTCCAGCAGCATCGCCGCCACCATTCCCATCAGGCACAGACTGGTCGAGCACAGCGCCGCAGTGGTGACCGGCATGGTCTGACAATACGTTTCCACCGTATGAGGCAGCATATCCGACAGAGAGACCGTCATCATCACACCCGCGGCAAACCCCATGGAAAAAGACATCATTCTTTCGCCCGGACGGCGAAAGAATAAAACAGCCAGACCGCCGATTCCTGTGGACAGGCCCGCCAGACCGCTGATCAGCAAAGCAAACAGCATTTCCATTCCCTCCTCGGAAAATAGATATGCCGCTGTCCGGCCGGGTTATGAAAAAGGGCGCGCCGGGCGGGCTTTCAACCCGTCCGGCGCGCCGAACCATGCTTATTCGGGAGCTTTCATACTTTCCACCATGCTGATGGACCGCAATTTGCGGTGCATCACCAGGTTTACCAAACAGCTGAATACCATGGTCAGCAGCGCACTGTAAACGTAGCTCATGGTCTTGATGGTGCGGCCGAACATGACCGCGTCCACCTCAGCGGTTCGGATGACGAACATGTGCAGGAAAATGCCCAGCACAAGCCCTACCAGAGTGCCGATGATGCTCAGCGCGATGGACTCGCGGTAAACATAGGCCGAAACCTCTTTGTCGTAGAAGCCCAGCACCTTGATGGTGGCGATCTCCTTAACGCGTTCCGTAATGTTGATGTTGGTCAGGTTGTACAAAACCACAAAGGCAAGCACGCCCGCCGACACGATCAGTACCACTACAATGGTATCGATCTTTTCCAGCATATTGGAGAACGTCTCCTTCAAGTCTTCGGTGAAGCTGACGGAAGAAACACCATCCACGCTCAAAAGAGCCTCGCTCAGCGCGTCCCGGCCTTCCTGGCTGGCATCGGCCGAACGCGCATAAACCGTGTTGAATTCCGGTTCCTGGCCAAAGCCGTCCCGATAGGTGTTGGCGGTCATATACACGTAGTTCTCCACGTAGTTTTCCACTACGCCGCTGACGGTAAAGCTGCCCTTTTGTCCGTCGCTGTTTTCCAGTTCCACCGTGTCGCCCACATCCACGTTCATCCGCTGAGACATTTTCTCGGTGATAACCACCTCGCCGTCGGCAGGCACATCCACGGGTTCACCGCTCTTGCGGGTGTGCAGATCGACAAAGTTCGGCAAATCTTCCATGGTCTGGGGCACCAGCAGATACGTTGTAAAGCTGTCGGAACCCATGGAATTGGTGCTTTGCTCCTGATGAATGGGCAGGTAATCTTCCACCAGTTCCGAATCGTTTAGAATGTCCTGCATCTCTGCTTCGTTCAGCGAGCTTTCGTTTTTCAGCGAAATGGACACATCGTAGGTGAACACCTCGCCGAACTGTTTATAGACGATGTCGCTGATGGAATCATGCAGGCCGAAGCCCGTCACCAGAAGAGCCGTGCAACCCGCAATGCCCACCACGGTCATGAAAAACCGCTTTTTGTAGCGGAACAGATTGCGCGCCGTCACTTTGTAAGTGAATTTCATTCGTTTCCACACGAAGGTCACACGCTCTAAAAGAATGCGTTTTCCCGCTTTGGGTGCCTTGGGCAGCATCAGCTGTGCCGGTGTTTCCTTCAGGGTGGCCCATCCGGCGTTCAACGTGGCCAGCAGCGTACAGGCAATGGCTGCCACAGACGAGATGACGGCGTATTTCACATTGAATTGACAATACAAATCCGGCAGGTTATACATCATGGAATAAGCGTTCCAGATCACCGTGGGGAACAGCCGGAAGCCCACTGTCAGGCCCACAATGCAGCCCACGATCGATGCGGTCATCGCATACAGAACGTATTTGAGCATGATGGCGCGCTTGGTATATCCCAAGGCTTTCATCGTGCCGATCTCCAGCCGCTCTTCCTCCACCATACGGGTCATGGTGGTCAGTGCCACCAGTGCGGCCACCAGGAAGAAGAATACCGGGAACACTTTGGCGATGGCGTCCACCTTCTGCACGTTGGACTCAAAGGAAGCAAAGCTGACGTTTTCATTGCGCGTGAGCACATACCACTCCGGCATTTCGATTTCGTCAATCTCCGCCTGGGCATCGTTCAGTTCCTGCTCGGCATCGGCCAGTTCCTCTTCCGCATCCTGCTTCTTTTCCGCGTACTCGGCCTCACCCTCTTCCAGTTCCTGCCGGGCGTCTTCCAGCTCGGCAACCCCTGTTCGATATTCTTCCCAGGCCTCATCCAGCTGCCGGCGTGCCTCATCAAATTCCTTCTGGGCCAGACCCGGAGCAGCCTGCAAATCAGCTTCGCCGGCCGCGATCTGTGCCTGCGCGCTGTCAATCTGGGCTTTCGCCTGCGCAAGCTGCGCCTTACCTGCCTCCAGCTGCGCTTCACCGTCCGTCAGCTTCTGTTCTTCCTGCTCCAGCAGTTCACGGGCTGCCTCCAGCTGCGGACGCCCCGTGGTTACTTTTTCGGACGTCTCTTCATACAGCTTTTGGGCGCTGTCCGCTTTTGCTCTTGCTGTGGCAGCAGCCT
Source organism: Ruthenibacterium intestinale (assembly GCF_040096265.1). Taxonomy (NCBI): domain Bacteria; kingdom Bacillati; phylum Bacillota; class Clostridia; order Eubacteriales; family Oscillospiraceae; genus Ruthenibacterium; species Ruthenibacterium intestinale. The sequence continues at coordinate 78,368 of NZ_JBBMFA010000084.1, read as the reverse complement.
CGTCCAAACCGTCCAGCCGCGCCTGCTCATCGGACAGCTGCTGCGAAGCCGTTTCCCAGGCGGACTTTTTCTCAGACTCTTCGTTTTGCGCCTGCTCCAGCTGCTGCTGCACCGTGCTGTAGTCCGGGTCGCTGGGGTCCATGCCCGCCAGCTGCTCTTCCAGTCCGGCGCGAACGTTCTGCGCCTCTTGGTAGGCAGCCAAAGCATCGCTTTCAGCCGTCTTCAAATCCTCAATGGGGCTGGTGTCATGCGCGTCCTGCGCAGCTTGTTCCGCAGCCTGCGCGGCACTTTCCAGCATCTGGCTCTGTTTTTCCAGCAAAGGCAGCATCTGTTCGGCCTGTTCCAGCTGTTCTTCTTTCTCCGCAAGCTGGGCCTTGCTCTCTTCCAGAAGCACCTTGCCGTCTTCCAGTTCCTGTTCCTTGGCGTCCAGCTCTGCCACGCCGGCCTCATACTGGCTGACAGCGTCCGCCAGGCTGGCCTTTGCCTGATCCAGCTTGGCCTGCGCCGCACTCAGCGTGCCCGGAAGATTTGCCTGGTTTTCTGCCAGTTCCTGCTCTCCGCTTTCAAGCTCGCTTTTGGCATCGGCCAGTTCTTTTTCACCGTCTTCCAGTTCTGCGCGCCCGTCGTCCAGCTCCTGCTGTGCATCGGCCAGCTGCTGTTCCGCATCCGCTTTTTTCTCTTCGTATTCTGCCCAGGCGTCATCCAGTTCCTGCTGCGCCTCACCGTGAATCTCATCGTACCGGATCTGGCAGCGTTCCCCGCTGATGTCTTCCAGCCGGTCCACCACCACGTCCACCACATCGTCGTATTCATCCAGCAGAGAATCTTTTTCAGCCGCACCTTCCACGGTCAGATACGCTACTGAGTAGGCATCCTGAACAAAGTTCTCACTGCCCACATACATGATGAGCGACAGCGTTCCGTTTCCCACCGAGGCAGGTTCCCGCTCCAGAGAGAAATAATAGCTGGAACGCACCACGCCCACCACTTCAAATTCCCGGCGGGCCAGCGTATCGTCCACATCTTCGTTGTCCGCCGAAACCGTCAGAACCGACCCTACGGAAACCGATTCAGAAGTGAGCGTTCCCTGCTCCACCACGCATTCGTTTGCCGCTTCGGGCAGGCGGCCTTCCACCACCTCCAGCCGGTTCAGGTAATTTTCCGGTTCTTCCTGATCCAGCTGATCCAGCTGATCCAGCGGAAGGCTGTGGATCCGTGTGACCAGACTGTCTCCGTTCGGAGTGTCCACCATCACGTCCGTGGACCAGGCCGCCATGACCTCTTCCACGCCTTCTGTGTTGCGAAGCGTTTCAATATCGTCATCCGACAGGCCTAAATCACTCATCAGGCGAATGTCGAACAGCTTCGTCTCATCAAAATATTTGTCGCCGGAATAGCGCATATCCGGTGTGGTTGCCAACAGACCGGCCAAAAAACCCACGCCCAGCGCCACAATAGCAAATATGGCCAGAAACCGGCTCATGGTCTGCCGCACAGTGCGCAGCACGACCTTGCGATATGTTCTGCGCATTTACCACTCGATCCTTTCCACGGGAATCGGCTCGGCGTTCATCTCTACGGACTGCACCATGCCGCTTTTGATCCGGATGACCCGGTCGGCCATGGCGGCCAGAGCCGAGTTGTGCGTGATGACGATCACCGTTCTGCCCATTTGGCGGCAAGTGGCCTGAAGCAGTTTCAGCACCTGCTTGCCGGTGTTGTAGTCCAGCGCGCCGGTGGGTTCATCGCACAAAAGAATTTTCGGGTTTTTGGCCAGTGCCCTTGCGATGGAAACACGCTGCTGCTCGCCGCCCGAAAGCTGTGCCGGAAAGTTGTCCATGCGGTGTTCCAGGCCCACCAGCCGCAGTGTTTCGTCCGCGGGAAGCGGGTCCTTGCAGATCTCGCTGGCCAGCTCCACATTCTCCAGCGCCGTCAGATTCTGCACCAGGTTGTAAAACTGGAACACAAATCCCACGTCGTACCGCCGGTAGGTGGTCAGCTGTTTGCTGCTGTATGCGCTGATTTCCTGGCCGTCCAGATAAATGCGGCCCTCGTCGCAGGTATCCATGCCGCCCAGCATGTTCAGAACCGTCGTTTTGCCTGCGCCGGACGGTCCCAAAATCACGCAGAATTCCCCTTTCTCAATGGTGAAACTGATATGGTCCGCCGCCGCGATCCGCGTTTCGCCCATCTGGTAATACTTGCAAACGCCATCAAACTCCACAAAATGGCCTGACATATTTCTCTCTCCTTAAAAAAACAGTACGTTAATTAATAAACGTACTGTTGATTAATCAACCGCAATTCTATTATAATGGTATCAGTGAAATGGAGCAATCGTCAAAGACAAGGTTTTTGTGGAAAAATAGACAGTAGTATGCTCTTTTGTCGATTTTCTCTGTGAAGAGTTTGTGAAGTTTTTTTGTACAGGGAGGCGACCTTTCATGCCGCAAAAAAATGACCGTCGTGTGCGCAAAACACGCAGCCTTCTGCGCCAGGCGCTGGTGCGTCTGATGAATGAAAAAAGCATTCAGGAAATTACGGTGACGCAGCTGTGCGAAGCCTGTGACATCAACCGGGGAACGTTCTATTTGCATTATACGGATGTGTACGATCTGCTGTCGCGCATCGAAGAAGAAATGCTCACCGACTTTGAAAATGTTCTTGGGAAGCTGGTGCCGGAAGAGATCGTGGGCCAGCAGTCCCCCAGCTCTGCCATGTGCCGCCTGTTTGAGTTTCTGGCAGACAATGCGGACATGTGCAAAGTGCTCTTGTGCAACAACGGCGACATGGCCTTTGTGGAAAAGGTCAAGGGAATCGTCGAAGCGCGCATTATGAACAAATGGAGCACCCAGTTCGAGCGCGCCGGCTACGCAGACAAAGAATATGTGTTTGCCTTCATTGTTTCCGGCTGCATGGGAATGCTTCAGTACTGGCTGGAAAACGACATGCCCCTGTCCCCGTTGGAAATGGCCGGGATGATGGAGAGCATTCTCGTCCGCGGCCTGACCGCCCTGCAATGACGCACTGAAAAGGGAAATCCCTTGTCAGATAAAAAAGCGGCGTCCCGAATCCGGACGCCGCTTTTTTATTTAAACTTCGAACTGAACTGTAAAAAGATCGCCTTCTCCGCTGTTTCCGTCTTCATCAGTATACTGCTCCAGATAGACGATTGCGAAAGAACTCAAATCCGCAGGCACCTCAAACACCAAATCATAGGTGGCACTCTCATCCGTTGCCAGCTCCCATTCCAGCGGCATCATTTTGTCGCTGTAGGCATCCAGGGACCAGGCAAAATCTTCCTCTCCATCGCCCCACTGCACCTGAAAATCCGAATCATACATCGGCAATGCTTCCCCAAACGTATTGTCCACGGTCACATTGCACACCAACAGCTGATACCCATCGGCCGCCGTGTAGCCTTCATATTCTCCGACACTCTCCGCGCTGTTGACCGTCCAGTCAAAAAACATATTGGACAGGGTTTCCCCCACCACGCCATCCAGCTTCTTTTCCGCCAGAGGATTGACTCCCACGCAGGCGCTCAGACAAACCAATGCCAGTACGACCGCAAACAGTTTCCAGCTTTTTTTCATACTACATTCCTCCTGCAGCAATGCTTTACTTTGCTGCTATCAGCATATCAAAAAAACTCGAAAAACGCAAGATAATAAACAAATAGTATTATTCTTACAAAATTATACAAATTTTGAGCTATTTCCCCGTTGACAATTGGAAATTCTTCGCGTATAATGCGATTGTTTGAAATTCAAACTAAAAGGAGGCAGAGCATGACATCGCAGCAGGAAATGCTAAACCGTTTTTTGGTAGACGTGTTTGGCGACATTCTCCGTCTGGAAGAGGCCAGCCTTCGCAAGCATTGTCCCAATCTGTCTGTCACCGAACTGCACGTACTGGAGGCCGTAGCCGCCTGTGCAGGCGAAAACGGCGCCGGCATGGCCGTGATTGCCTCTTCCCTGGGCGTGACGGCGGGTACTGCAACGGTGTCTGTAAAAACACTGGAGCAGAAAGGCTACCTGGCGCGCACCCGTGCCATGACCGACCGGCGGCGGGTTTTTGTCACACTGACGGAAAAAGCCTATCCCGTACTGCGCCAGCACGCATTGTTTCACCAGCGCATGGTGGAACAGGTATCGAACACCCTGCCGAACGACCAATTGGACACCCTTTGTCAGGCGCTGGAAACTCTGCATAGCTATTTCCTGTCCAGCCGCTGACATCTGATCTGAAAGGAGAAGCTGTTTATGATTCGCATTTTGACTGATTCCACTGCTGATTTTCCCGCAAGTGAAGCCGCCGCCCTGGGGCTGCGTGTTGTCCCCTTGCAGGTGAACTTCGGCGACGAGCATTACCGTGACGGCATTGACCTGACACCCGAAGCCTTTTTTGAAATGCTGGAACAAGCGCCCAAACTTCCCACCACAAGCCAGCCCAGCCCGGAATTGTTCCTGAACGAATTTGAGGATGCCAAGGCAGCGGGCGACGAGGTGATCTGTGTCCTTCTGGCAGGCTTTTTGTCCGGCACGGTGCAAAGTGCGCAAATTGCCAAAGCCGAAGCCGAATACGACGGCATTTACATCGTGGACAGCAAAACGGCCACCCTGGCGGAACAGCTTCTTGTGCGCCGTGCCATTCAGCGAGTCCAGCAGGGGTTCACCGCACCGGAAATCGTTGCGGACCTGGAGCAGGCCCGGGAAAACCTGCACCTCTTTGCACTGGTGGACACACTGAAATATCTTCATAAGGGCGGCCGTTTGCCCACCGCGGCTGCGATTGCCGGCGGTTTGCTGGGCATCAAACCCGTCATCGGTCTGCAGAACGAAAAGCTGGGAATGGCGGACAAAGCGCGCGGCCTGCCGGGCGCCTATGTGGCCATCTTCAAGCAGATCGACAAAGTGGGCGGCATTGACGAGGAGTGGCCCGTCTGCGTGGGCTACACCGGAAAGAAGCAAGGTGTGGAGCCCTTTATGCGCTATGTGACCAACAATCTGCATCTGCAGAAACCGCTTCTGTTCCCCATCGGTCCGGTCATCGGCACCCACGCCGGTCCCGGCGCCTGCGGCATTGCGTTTTTTGCTCATCCGGAACAGTAAATCAAAAAACGGGAGAGGCTCTCGCCTCTCCCGTTTTTTTACTTATTTCTTGATCTTCGTCAACAGGCTGTTGATGTATCCCTTTGCATTGGCAGGCACTTTGTTGCCCATCAGAGTGAGAATGTTCTCCAGAGTCATGCCCTTGATCATTCCCATCATGTTTTTCATGCTCTTGCCCATTCCGCTGCCGGCGCCCAGTTTCTCAAAGAGCTCCATCAGAACCTTGGCACCTTCCTCATTGGCCATAATGGTACCCAGCTTCTCTTTGATGGACAGGTAGCCTTCCGGGAACTCCATCTTCACTTCGTTGCCCAGCTCGTCGAACCAGTTGCCCGCTTCGGTCTCCTCCTGCGGCAGGACATAGCTCTCATTGGGTTTGTCCACACCGTTCAGAGAAATGGTGTCATCCGGTGCACCGGCGGCCTTGGCCGTCACCGTGTTGGCACCGTTCTGCAGCGCGACCTCATGGAACACGCACATGTGGTCCACCGCCTGCTGCGTGCCGACCTCAGCGCCATTCACAAACAGGGTGACCTCCGGGCAGTTGGTGTACACGATCACGTCGCGCTGGCCCGGCGCACGGTCCACAAAGCGGGAACCGCACACATGCACCATGGGCTCTGTGGTCCAGTATGCCTTGTAAATGAAGAACGCGTCTTTCTTGATCTTGCGGTCGTAAGTGACCAGACCTTTGTTGTTCCGGCCTTTGCAGCCGCCCTCATCACGGGCATCCGCCGCAAAGTCGAACATATTCCAAACGTGCGTGCTCCACAAATACGGACGGGTGGCAAAGGTCTTCAGCATTTCGTGATGATAATATGCCTGATACTCCTCGGTATAATCGTGGCTCTCCGGCTTGGCAGTATGCCAGGTCAGAATGGCCTCGGCGCCGTACTCGGAAACGCCCACGGGACGGTCCGGATTCTTTCTGTGGAACTCATCCAGCCAGGGGCCATTTTCGGATACATCGCCCACATACCAGCCGAAATAGTGGTTGTAGCTCTGCACATCGGTGATGTACACATGCTCGGAGTCCATCGGCACCATGGAAACCTGCGCCATCGTGGTCAGGCGGCTGGGGTCCAGCTTTTTGGCCAGCGCATTCAGCTCGCACAGGTTCTGATACAGCGCCTCGCTCTCACCGGCGATGGTGATCTCGTTGGAGATGCCCCAGAAGAAAATGGAAGGATGGTTGTAGTTCTGCGAAATCAGCTCCGTCATCTGGCTGAGCGTATTGGCTTTGGCGTCTTCGCCTTCGCGGAACACGCTGATGAAGGGGATTTCCGCCCACAGCACCAGACCATTCTTATCGCACAGATCATAGAAAGGCTGTGCGTGCTGATAATGCGCCAGGCGAATGGTGTTGGCGCCCACTTCCTTGATCAGCGCCACATCTTCCGCGTGCTCTGCTTCGCTGATGGCCCAGCCCATGTCCAGACGGTCCTGATGACGGGCAACACCGTGCAGAGGATAGCTTTTTCCGTTCAGGAAGAAGCCGTTTTCCGGGTCCACGTGGAAGCCGCGGTAACCGTAGTTGACAACGATCTCATCGCTGACTTCGCCGTCCTTCAGCAGGCTGACATGCGCAGTATACAGATAGGGATCGGGCAGGCCGTTCCACAGATGCGGATTCTCCACATCCAGAACCACCACCGTATGCTCTTCCGCCGCCGCGGTCTCGCGGGCAACCTCATTGCCTTCGGCATCTTTCAAAACGCACTGCACCAGGCAGCCGTCTGCGTTCACGGGGAACGCGTCAATGCGGGTCTTGCCTGCTGCATGGGGCGTTACAAATACGCCGTTGGTGCCGCATTTCATCAAATCGAAGTGCGCGGGCTCTGCCTCGATAAAGCTCACGTTACGGTACAGGCCGCCGAAGAAGGTGAAGTCCGCCTGCTGCGGATACACGTCGCACTCCTCATTGGTCACGTCCACAACCAGCTCATTGCCGTCCGCCTTCAAAACGTCGGTCAGGTCAAAACGGAAGGTGGAAAAACCGCCTTTGTGGGTGCCCAGCTCTTTTCCGTTGCAGCTGACGGTGGCCACGTGGTTGGCGCCGTCAAACTGAATGTACTGGCGTTTTCCCGCGGTGGGCGCAGGCAGCTGCAGCTTATAGATTCCGTGGCCGCGCCAGTAATCGCTGCCGCCGTCCTGTCCGTCCAGATTGTTCCAGGTGTGCGGCAGGGTCACTGCAGCAAATTCCTCTCCCTGTTTTGCGAACAGGGCTTTGTTCAAAATAGTCTGTGTGCGCATAAATTTTTTCCTTTCTTTCATCGTGAAGACTCACACCGCAGAAAGCTCCGCGGTGTGAGGAGGTGTCTTACATGTGTGTATCCCACATGCCGCAGAACGCATCCACGGGGTCGGTGCCGGTAAACTCGCTTTCACCGCACAGTTTTTCCACCAGCGCATCCAGCGTGTCGTCTTTGGCGTCGTAGGCGTTGACATAGGTGCGGGCCTGCGGCACGTCCGCCAGCAGGAAGGGATGGCCCACGCTGGCCACCACCACCGGCAGTTCGTGCACATACCAGGGAATCTCTCCGCCGCCTTTGCTCATGGCCCAGGCCACGCGCTCGCAGGTCTGGCCCATGCCGTTCACTTCGCCCAGCGTCAGCACCAGGTCCTGTTTTGCCACGAAGTCTTTGATGGGCGTTTTGCCGGCAAAATACACCATCAGGGCACGCATCATCTCGGCGCCCGGGTCTTCGGCCTTCTCGCCGTCTTTCGCAGCCTGCGCCGCCTTGGCTGCCGCTTCTTTCTGCAGTTTCGACACGGGATCTTCATAGATCTCCACTTCAAATCCGCGCTGTTTCAGGCGTTCCGCCACTTTTTCAGCCGTCGTGGGGCCCTTGCCGCCTTTCATCAAAGCGAAAATTCCGCCGCCGGAAGCGCCCTTGGCCGGCACGATCATGATGCGTTTGTATTTTTCCGGAGTAATCGGGAACACATTGTCCTTGTTTTTCACCAGTGTCACAGCCCGCTCGCTGACCTCGCGCGCCATGGCCTTGTGCTCGTCACAGCCCACGATGCGTGCCACATCCTCACGGGGCGGCATGATCTCCGTGGGAGCTTTTTTGTGCAGTCCTAGACGGGCTTTCAGGCCCAGAATGCGCTCCAGAGCCTCCTGCAAACGCTCTTCGGTGATGATGCCTTTCTTGTATCCGTCCATCATATAGCCGAAATCTTCGTCCATATCGTTGAAGAACAGGAACATGTCGCAGCCCGCAGCAATGGCACGCGGCAGAACGTCGCAGCGCTTCATCATGCAGGTCAGGCCCACCATGTGAGAAGCGTCGGTCAGGATCATACCATTGAAGCCCAGTTCCTTGCGGAGCAGGCCCTGCAGCAGTTCCGGGCTGAGAGTGGCGGGCATGATGTCTTCGTCTTTGATGGAAGGATTGATTTTACGGGTCCAGGCGGGCTGCATGATGTGGCCTGCCATCACGGCCTCCAAACCGCAGTCGATCAGGCCTTTGTACACTTTTCCGTAAGTGGCCATCCAGGTATCGCAGTCCGCGCTGTTAACACTGGGGGACAGGTGCTGGTCACGCTCGTCAATGCCGTCGCCGGGGAAGTGCTTGGCCGCACAGCCGAAGCCGGCATTCTCGTGTGTGCCTTTAAAGTAAGCCTGCGTCATGCGCGCCACCACATCCGGGTCATTGGAGAAGCAGCGTTTCGAGATAACGGGGTTGCGCCAGTTCTGGTTGATGTCCGACAGCGGAGCAAAGCTCAGGTTGCAGCCGATGGCCGCAGCCTCTTTGTTGGCGATCCGGCCCATCTCATAGGCATATTTTTCATCGCCGGTCGCGCCGATCTTCACCGGCATACCGATTTCCGTGCCATCGGTGCAGGCGCCGTTTCCGCCGCCCTCGGTGTTGCAGGCAATGATCAGAGGAATTTTCGCATTCTCCTGCAAAATGCGGTTCTGCTCATAAATCTCGTCCGATTTTCTCTTCCAGCGTCATGCCGGCGATCGTGTTCTTTACCCACGCTACGCCTTCGTCATCCAGAAAAAACGGATTTGCTCTCAAATCTACCATGTGAACATCCTCCTTTAATCAACCAGTTTCACTCCGTCCGGGTGTCGCCCCCGGTTTCCTACACTTTAATAATATCGGATTTTTCAAAGAGCAATGAGAAAATTATTTGCAACATCCGTAATTTTTTTGCTATTTTTTAAAAAAGCGAAAATTTTATCTTCATAATCTCTGGAAATTCCAGTAAAAGGCGGGTATAGTAAGCATAGAAAAAGCTGTCTGAGGTGAAATTATGCTTAAAATGCAGCAGCATGTGCTCAATTCCTTTGCGGAACTGGTTCAGGTGATGCTGGACACCAGTTTTATCTATGTAGACCGGCAGTTGGTGCCCGATGAGATCTATGAGCCCAACTATATGCCTCCTCTTCTGAAAGAGCGTTTTCGCGACCTTCTGTTCGGCGGCCTTCTGTTTGAATGTGAACCCGCCAGCAGCACTACCGGTCCTTTTTTCATTTATGAAGTTGGCCTTGCCTGTGATACGCGCATCGCCGTTTTATGTCTACCGGAACGGGAAGGTTTTGTGCTGATCGGCCCCTATCTGCCCGATGCTGCCAGCACTTCTTCTCTGGAAGAACTTTTGACCGACGCCGGGATTCCCCTTTCTCAGAAAAGTGCTTACAGTACTTATCTGAACACGCTGCCTGTTTTGGATCACTCGCGGCTTTACGTCGTGTTTTCCGCGCTGGTTTCCAGCGCGTACCAAAAGGATCTGGAGCACACGTTCCGGGGATTTGACATCTCACCGGAACATCCGGCCCCCTGCCCTGTATTCGAAGAGGATACTTTGCAGCTGCGGGCCGAAACCCTGGAAAAGCGTTATGCGGATGAGCAAAAGCTGCTGAACCTGGTCATCAAAGGCGATTTGGACGCCGTCTACAGTCTCGGAGTGAAGAATTTCTCTCTGGAGCGCGTTTCCAACAAGCTGCGCAACGAAAAAAACCTGATGATTATTTTAAATACTCTGCTGCGTAAAAGCCTGGAAACCGCTCACGTTCACCCGCTTTATATCGACGCCATCAGCGGTAAATGGGCTGTCCGAATTGAGAACACCGACAAAATCAGCCAGCTGGACACGCTCTCCCGTGACATGATTCGGGATTACTGCCGGGAGGTGCAGCACCACAGCCTGGCCAATTATACGCCCAATGTGCGCGCCATGATCAACTACGTGAATTTTAATCTGAATGATCCGGAATTGAGTTTAAAGAAAATTTCCGAGCATCTGGGCGTAAACGCCAGCTATTTATCGCAGCACTTCAACAAAGAAGTAGGCTGCAGCCTTCCGGAATACATCACCGACAAACGCATCAGCCAGGCCAAGCAGCTGCTGTCCGGCAATTCCAATCTGAGCATTAACCAGATTGCATCCGCCACCGGCTTCACAGATGTAAACTACTTCACCAAGGTATTTAAAAAGCAAATGGGATGTACCCCTACCATGTTCCGCAAGCAATAAAATAGTAAATTTGCCCATTTAATTCTAAAAATAGCAAAGAATTTACCCGTTCAATAAAATAAGTCCTCACGCTTATGATTCAAAAATGGTATTCTGAACTCGTTCGGTAAGCGCACCAGACAGGTGCACCCAAAAATTGAATCTTGGGAGAAGGAGACAACATTATGGCACACAATACCAATGCTTCTGTGCGGCCGTTCGGCATCCGCGACAAGATCGGATACATGTTCGGCGACTTCGGAAATGACTTTACTTTCATTCTTTCCTCCACGTTCCTCATGAAATTCTACACGGACGTCATGGGTGTGGAAGGTTGGATCGTGGGCGTCGTCTATGATGGTTGCGCGCATTGTCGACGCTTTCACCGACGTTACGATGGGCCGCATTTGCGATTCCAGCAAGATGACTCCCGTCGGCAAATTCAAACCGTGGATCCACCGTATGTGCGGCCCTGTGGCGATCGTCTCATTCCTGATTTACCAGAGCGCTTTCGCCGGCATGCCCATGAACTTCAAAATCGGCTGGCTGTTTGTTACATACATTCTGTGGGGATCCATTTTCTACACTTCTATCAATATCCCCTACGGCTCGATGGCGTCTGCTATCTCGGCTGATCCGGGCGACCGCCAGTCTCTGTCCACGTTCCGCACCATGGGTGCGACGCTTGCAGGCGTTGTCATTGGCGCGGGCGTACCGATGATCGCATACGATAAAGTTGACGGCAACAGTGTGCTGAACGGCGGCCGGTTCACCCTTATTGCAGGTGTGTTCTCCATCGGTGCGGTCATCTGCTAGCTGCTGTGCTATTCGCTCACCACCGAGCGCGTGCGCCCCGAGATCGATCCGAACGCTCAGAAAGCCTCCATCGGTCACATGCTGCGCAGCATCATTACCAACCGCGCGCTGGTTTCCATCATCGCTGCCGCTATTCTGATGCTTCTGTCCCAGCTCACGCTCACCGGAATGGCTAACTACGTATTCCCGAACTACTATTCTGCGCCGGACGTTCAGTCTCTGTCCTCTCTGCTTACAATGGCTCTCACCTTTGTGATTGCGGCTGTGGCCAAACCCATCGCCGTTAAGATCGGCAAACGCGAGATGAGCATCATCGCCAGCTTCATTTCTGTCATCGGTCTGGTGGCCGCGTTCATTGTGCGTCCCCAGAACGTATGGGTTTTCGTTGTGTTCTACATGTTCGCCTATCTGGGCATTGCCATGTTCAGCATGTTCTGCTGGGCGCTCATCACCGACGTTATCGACTACTCCGAGCTGAAGAACGGCGTGCGCGAGGACGGCACAGTGTATGCTGTTTACTCCTTTGCCCGTAAACTCGGCCAGGCCGCTTTCTCCGGTCTCACCGGCGCCCTGCTGTCCCTCGTCGGTTACACCGCCGCCACTGCTTATGAGCCGGATGTGCTCGAAGGCGTATTCAACATCTCCACCATCGTTCCTGCTGTTGGCTTCTTGCTGCTGGGCCTGGTTCTGCTGCTCTGGTATCCGCTTGATAAGAAAACAGTTGACGCCAACGTAATCGCTCTGAAGAAAAAACACGGCGAACTGTAATCGGAGGGTTTCTCATGGCTGAGATCTTTGATACCTTTGAAAAAAGACATGATTTTCTGATTTGTGTTGATTCGGACGGCTGCGCCATGGACACCATGGACATCAAACACTTCCGTTGTTTTGGCCCCTGCATGGTACACGAGTGGGAGCTGGAGCAATGGCAGGAGCCGATTCTCGCCCGCTGGAACGAGATCAATCTGTACAGCATGACCCGCGGTGTCAACCGATTCAAGGGTCTGGCCATCGCCCTGGCCGAAATCGACCAGCAATACAAAACCATTCCGGGCCTTTCCGATCTGACCGGATGGGTGGACCAGACCAAAGCGCTGTCCAACAGCGCTTTGGAACAGGCAATCCGTGAAACCGGCAGCGAATGCCTGCAAAAGGCTTTGCATTGGTCTCAGCAAGTCAACGCCAGCATCAATCAGCTGGACGAATCCCTGAAAAAGCCGTTTGACGGTGCCAGCCAGGGACTGGCCGCAGCAGCGGAATTTGCCGATGTGGCCGTCGTCTCCAGCGCCAACCGGGATGCCGTGCTGGAAGAGTGGGGCAAATATGGCCTTCTGGATCACGTGGATCTGGTTTTGGCACAGGATGCCGGTTCCAAACAACACTGCATTGCCATGCTTCTGGAAAAAGGGTATGCGCCGGACCACGTTCTGATGGTGGGCGACGCTCCCGGCGACCGTGCAGCCGCACAGACCAACGGAGTGTACTTCTACCCCATTCTGGTCAAAAAAGAAGCCGCTTCCTGGCAGGAGTTCTGCGAGAAAGCGACGGACCATCTGCGCAGCGAAAGCTACGCAGCTTATGGTGAAAAAAAGCTGGATGAATTCTTAAAAAATCTGGGTGGCTGATGCCGCCCGCCCAAAGCGCCTGATTTCAGGCGCTTTTTTCATGCCTGCGGGTCGGTTCCGAAATATTGACAGATGGCCTGATAATACGCCTGCGCCGCACGCTGGCATCCCTCTGGCGAAGCCCAGTTCTCCACGTCCTGTCCATTGGTGACAAAGCCCTGCTCCACCAATACAGCAGGACAGGGTGCCTTTTCCAACACGCCAAAGCTTTTCAGTTCCCGCACGCGATCATCGGAACTGTCCACCAGAATTTTCCGCTTTCCCTCATAGTAGGCAAAGCGGATCCCGTTGGTACCGCGCAGCCGGTGCCCGGCGGTTTCCATCTGCTGTGCAATGCACTGGGCAAACGCCATGGATTCCTGTGCCCACACGCGCCCCGGCGGCGGCGGGAAACACTCAAAGCCGTGCGAATCACTGTCTCCGTCGCTGTTTCCATGAATGCTTAAAAACAGGCATGCCTTGTTTTCCGCCGCGTTTTGTACGCGCTGGTCCACCGTATATTTTTCACCGTTGGGGCGAGTGCGCACCGGAATATAGTTCCCGTCCAATGCCAGCAGGTTGTACAAAGCATCCACCGTTTGCTCGCACAGCACCACCTCGTCCAGATATCCCTCTGCACCGGTATCCATTCCCCCGTGGCCCGCATCCAGTGCAATGGTATAGGGCGGTTGTGTGGGCATCTCATAATCCGCATTTACCTCCACGCTGCGGCGGGTGCCGGCCCAAAGCAGCATCAAAAGGAGGACGGCTACCGCCATTCCCCACGCCCAAAGCGGCGGTTTTGCACGCCGATGATGACGGCGCTGAAATGAACCCATTCTCATATCCGGCCTCATTGTGCGGCAGCCATACCAAGTTCCGTCAGGCTGCCAAAAGTATATCCCATCTCTTCCCATTTGCTCAAAAGCTCATCCAAAATCTGTGCATTGGTCGCACTGGTCGAGTGCAGCAGAACAATGGCGCCGTCGTGGGTGCGGGGCAGCAGCTTTTCGAACGCAGTCTCCCGGTCCGGCTGACTGTCTGTGTTCCAATCCACATAAGCCAGGCTCCACAAAACGGTTTTATAGCCCATTTCTTTGGCCCACACCAGATTTTCATCGCTGAATTTTCCTTCGGGCGGACGGTAAAAACGCTGCATAGCCTGCCCGGTCACCTGCTGAAAGATCTGTTCCACGTCCTGCAATTCCTTTTCAAAGGTGGCTCGGTCGGTTTGCGACAAATCGGGATGGTGCCAGGTGTGATTTCCCACCAGGTGCCCCTCTTCCACCATGCGTTTTACCAGATCCGGATTTTCCTGAATATAGGTTCCCACCACAAAAAAGGCCGCCGGCGCATTGTGTTTCTTCAGCGCATCCAAAATCGGGGCCGTGTTTCCATTTTCATACCCTGCGTCAAAGGTGATATACAGACGATTTTCACCCTGCGGCGCACAATAATATGCGTCATAAGGCGCCAATTCTTCCGGTGTCAGTTCCGCACTGGGCGGCTGATGTTCCTCCTGAAAGGACAGCCCCCAGGCGTGGCTTTCCACCGCAGTCGCCTGTGGTTCTGCTCCCCACGCGAGGCCGCCCGCCGCCGACGCCAGAATCAATGCCAACATCCCGGTCAAAACCCGATGCGTGGTCTGTTTTTTCATGCAGTAAAACATGGTGTATCCCCCCCTCATGCAAGCATATGAGGCGATGGATGCACGGTATGCCGCCGCGCTGGGAAAAAGCTCCTGTTTTATTCGAAGCTTCTGTGCGCACAATAAGCGCATGGAGGTGTTTTGCATGCAACCCGAAAAAAGAGCAAGCCATCATTTTTCCAAAAACAGCCACTATGCAAACCACTTTGGCGGTGCGCAAAACGCTCGCGTGGACCCGGCCAGGAACATGCGGGATTTGGGATACGAAGACGACATGCCCGCAGAGTGGCTTCCGGCCACGTATGAAAGCGGCTGCTTTCCCGGATGGAATGACGAACTGCCCGGAGATCCTGACTGAAAGGCTCCCTGTGCGAAATGAAAAAAGGACGGCGCTGTGCGCCGTCCTTTTTTCATTTCTTATTGGGCCGGTTGCAAAGGTCCAGCACCCGCCCGGCCTGCTTTACGTTCAACAGGAACCAGGCATTGCGCTGAATGTTCCGGAAAGGCAGATCGCCCACCATTGCATGTGCAACCTTTTGATTCACCTGTGCATGCGGCGAAAAATGCAGCGTTTTCCGGGTCATGACTCGAGCGGCTGATGCCAGCATCCGTGCCAGTTTTGACTCGTTCATCTGCCGCAGCGGTGTATTGCGGTCGTACTCGCCCGGGTGCGGCAGCGCATTGTTCTGCGGCGGACGGCTGTGCACCCCGTAAAAGGCAGCGTCCGAAAAGCGATTGTCGGAAAACGCGCCGTAAGGTCCATCCGCACTTTGGGCATACAGCGGCATGACCGCTTCTCCCGATACCAGTACCGCTTTGCGCAGAGGCAGATCCCGGCTGGAAGCGCCGGCACAGATTTCGTACTGCCCGGCCTCCACCACGAAACGATGCTGAACCGGATCGTAAAACGCCAGACGATCCCGCGGCACGGAGATCTCCACCTGCCGCTCCTCGCCCGGCTTCAGGCTTACCCGTGCAAAGCCCACCAGGACCCGCACCGGCCGGTGCACCGACGAATGCGGACAGCCCGCATAGATCTGTACGATTTCATCGCCTGCCCGGTCACCGACATTGGCGAGGCGGACTTTCACCAGAAGCTCGCCGTTCTTTCCAGTGTCCACATGCAGATCCCGGTAAACAAACCGTGTATAAGACAAGCCGTATCCAAAGGGGAACCGCACCGCCTGCCCTGCTTTATCATAATAGCGATATCCTACATAAATGCTCTCATTGTATGTGACGACCCGGGGGCCCATGGGGAAATAACGGGCACTGGGGTTATCCTCCAGCCGAAGCGGCCAGGTTTCGGACAATTTGCCCGAAGGGCACGCTTCCCCGAACAAAAGGCGGTACGTCGCCTCGCCCAGTCCTTCGCCGCCCAGAACGGTATAGAGAACTGCACGCACCTGATCCAGCCAGGGAACTTCCATGGGGCTTCCCCCTGCCAGGACCACCACCAGATTGGGGTTTGCCTCCGCCAGTTTTTCCAGAAGGTGCGTCTGATTTTCCGGCAAACGCATATGGGTACGGTCAAAGCCTTCGCTTTCGTACAAATCGGTCAGGCCCATGAAGTAAACCACGGTCTGCGCCGTGCGGGCATAGCGGACCGCCTGCTCCTCCAGCTCTGCGTCCGGCCGGGTGTGCTCGGTGCGATAGCCGGGCGCATAGTTGATATAGGCCCAGCCCCGCTGCGCCATAGCGCCGGTGAATCCCATCGGAGCGTGCGCATTGACCACACTGGAACCACCGCCCTGATAGCGGCCCGTACCGGCAGCCAGCGCCCCGATCACTGCCAGATTACTCTGTTTTTCCAGCGGCAGAATGCCGTCGTTCTTCAGCAGCACCGCAGATTTTTCACAGGCTTTTTCCGCCAAACTTCGATGAGCCGCCTGATGATAGGGCGTGCGGGGTTTGTGCGCATAAGCTGCCACCAGGCGCAGTACGTTTTTCACCGCCGCATCCAGTGCCTGCTCCGAAAGGCGGCCCTCCTGCACAGCCCGTACCACGTCTTCATCGGTGGCTCCGCCCGAATACGGCATCTCCAGATCCAGCCCTGCAGCCACGCCGGCAGCACGGTCGTCCACCGCTCCCCAGTCGCTCATCACAAGGCCTTCAAATCCCCACTCCCGGCGCAAAATGTCTGTCAGCAGCATTTTGTTCTGGCTGGCATACACTCCGTTGATCCGGTTGTAACTGCACATCACGGTGGCGGGTTTTCCCTCTTTCACCGCGATCTCAAAGGGCTTGAGATAAATTTCCCGCAGCGCGCGCTCATCCACTTCCGCCGAAATGGTCATGCGCAGTGTCTCCTGATTGTTGACCGCAAAGTGCTTCAGGCTGGCGCCCACGCCCCGCTTCTGGATGCCGCGGATCATGGCCGCGCCCATCTTGCCTGCGGCCAGCGGATCTTCGGAAAAGTATTCAAAATTGCGGCCGCCCAGCGGGCTGCGTTTGATATTGACGCCGGGCCCCAGCAGAACGCCCACGCCGTGCGAACGGCATTCCTCGGCAATGGCCGCACCCACCTGTTCGGCCAGTTCCTCGTCCCAGGAACAGGCCAGCGCCGCGGCCGTGGGAAAACAAGTGGCTTTCACACTGTGGCCGCCGTTTTCCTTTGCATTTTTCAAATCTTCCTTACGCAGGCCGTGCGGGCCGTCGCTCAAACGCAGCGGCCACACGCCTTTGTCCGGAAGCGGTTTTGTCTGCCAGAAATCCCGCCCGCTCATCAGGCTCGCCTTCTCTTTCAGGGTCAGGCGCTTTACAAAGGCATCCAATTGACGTTCCGTCATTGTGCAGTTCCTCCCAAATGGTTTCGGGTCATCGGCCCTTGATCTTCTCCCAGTAAGCTTTGGCCGCCTGCTCGGTCTTATTCTCGCCGTACTCATAATACTTTGTGCCCACCAGGGCGTCAGGCAGATACTGCTGCGCCACCCAGTGGTTGGGGTAGTCGTGCGGATAAAGATAATGCTGTCCCTTGTTCTGGTTGTCTTCCCCGTCAAAATGACAGTTCTGCAGCTGCCGCGGAACCGGACCGCCCCGCCCTTTCCGCAAGTCTTCCATCGCAGCCAGAATGGCATTGTGGGCCGAGTTGGACTTGGGTGCGGTCGCCAGCAGGATCGCCGCGTCCGCCAGAGGCAGCCTTGCCTCCGGCAGCCCCAGCTGCAGCGCACTGTCCACGCAGGCTTTTACAATGGGGATCGCCTGCGGATAAGCCAGGCCCACATCCTCCGCCGCGATCACCAAAAGCCGCCGGCAGGCCGACAGCATGTCGCCACCCTCCAGAATCCGCGCCAGATAGTGGACCGCCGCATCCGGGTCAGAGCCGCGAATGCTCTTCTGCAAGGCGGAGATGCAGTCGTAATGCATATCATCACTTTTGTCGTACCGCTGCGCCGCGCGCTGGGTCACCTGCTGCACCACCTGTTCGGTCAGCGTGCGCACACCGTCTTTTTCCGGCAGAGCTGCAGCGGCAAATTCCAAACAGCCCAGCGCTTTGCGCATATCGCCGCCGCAGGCCGAAGCCAGCAATTCCAGCGCGCCCTCCTGGGGCAGGATGGGAACGCCATCCTCTTCTCCCAGACGGTGCAGCGCATTTCGCAGCCCCTGCTGAACATCCTCCGGAGAAAGCGGTTTAAACTCAAACACGGTACAGCGTGACAAAAGCGCGTTATAAATGTAAAAATAAGGATTTTCCGTCGTGGAGGCGATCAGCGTAACCGAACCGTCCTCCAAACATTCCAGCAGACTCTGCTGCTGTTTTTTGTTCAGATACTGGATCTCGTCCAGATACAGAAGAATACCGCCCTGCGCTGCCAGCGTGCCCACATCCCCCAGCACAGCTTTGATATCCGCTGTGCCGGCGGTAGTCCCGTTGAGCTTGTGCAGGTGCATGCCGCTGTTTTCCGCAATGATGCGGGCCACCGTGGTCTTGCCCACCCCCGGCGGCCCGTAAAAAATCATATTGGGTACACGGCCCTGTTCCAGCGCACTGCGAAACACCCTGCCCGGCGCCAGCAAATGCTGCTGCCCGCACACTTCTGCCAGAGTGCGGGGACGCAGGCGGTCCGCCAACGGAGCGGCCATGGCCGTCCTCACTGGTGAATGACTGCGCTGGAGCGCCAGTCATTCATTTTCTTGGCCGCGTAGCCGTTGCCCAGGAAATAGTCGATGGCATAGACCAGACTGCGGTCCCAGAAATTCCATTCATGGACACCGTCCCACTGAATTCTGCGGTAGTACGCCAAATTCAGCTTATGCAGTGTGGCATGCAAAGAATCGTTCTGCTCTACGATGTGGTAGGGTTCAAAGTCCTGCAGGCCATTGGTCAACAAAATTTTCGGCTGGCGCTGCGGCGGAAGTTCTGCCGCCTTCTGTGCCACATAATGCAGGTTGCTCGCCTTGGGCAGCGCCAGGCTGTCGCCGAAAATAGGTGCAAACACTTCGCGCAGGCCGGGCACATTGGGGTCACGCAGCATCAGCGACAAATCCACCGCGCCGGAAAAACTGGCGCATCCGCCCCAGATATCCGGCCGCGACATGCCCAGATACAAGGCACCGTATCCGCCCATGGACAGGCCCGCGATAAAATTGCGGTCGCGCTGCATGGGGATAAAGCGGAAAATGTTGTGCAGAAGCACCGGCATCTCATCCACCAGGAACGTGCGGTAAGCGCCGCCGTACATCATGTTCTGGTAAAAAGAATTCCCGCAGTCCGGCACAATCAGCATCAGGCCATTGTCCGCAGCATACCGCGCCGCACTGGTCATCTGAAACCAGTCTTCTGCACAGTTGGTATATCCGTGCAGCAGCGTCAGACAGCCTTTGATCTGATTTCCCACTTCCGCAGGCAAGTCCGTGGGGAAATACAGTTTCACAGTGACGGTTGTCTGCAAAATCTGAGATTTCAGCTTGCAATCGATATAAGCCATTTTTGACTCCTCTTTTCCTTATTTCGAACGCGCATTCACCAGCGCGTTTATGTCATTGATTCTGTCTTTTATTATATAAGAAAGCGGGCGGATTGACAATCCGCCCGGCATGCGTTTTTTCCTTTTCGCTGTGTGTCCAAAGCCTATGTCCTGCTTTTTTCCGCACGGCAGTTGCGCACAAAAATTTCAAGGATCTGTTCCGCATCGCTCAATTGCTGTGGTGTCAGCCCGCGCAACAGCTCGGTGACCGGTGTCTGTGCCGCCAGAGAGGGGTCCGCCAGTAAAACATAGTTCGGCGTCACCTCCAGAATATCGCACAACACAAGCAAAGTCTGTACCGACAGACCCGCCTTTCCGCATTCGATCTGGCTCAAAAACTTTTCACCGATTTCTGCTTTGGCGGAAACATAGTCCTGTGTGTAATGCTTCGCCTTTCTGGCCGCTTGCAGGCGCTTTCCTATTAATTGCAGATCGTATTCCAAAAAACCACCCCTGTTCTTGAGTTTATCGTTAAAAAACGGTTTTTTAACTGTATAAAAACACGAAAGTATTGTTTTAAACAGGGATTGTTATGCAAATCACTTCGGAAATTTTTTCGGCGGTGAGAACCCGGTCAAAAAAGCCCTCTGCGCATGGCAGAATGCGCAGAGGGCTTAAAACTTGATTTATTCGTACAGGGGGAAACGCTCCGCCAGGCGCGCCACAGCCGCGCGGGTAGCCTCTTTTGTCTCTTCAAAACGGAAGGTGCAATCCGCGATGCAGTCTGCGATCACCTGCATCTCCTCACGGCCGAAGCCGCGGGTCGTCACAGCCGGTGTGCCAATCCGCACACCTGAAGTAACAAAAGGCTTCTCCGGGTCGTTGGGCACTGTGTTTTTATTGGCGGTGATATTCACCTCGTCCAGGCGAGCTTCCAGCTCCTTGCCGGTGACGCCGGTGCCGCGCAGGTCCACTGTCATCAAGTGGTTGTCCGTTCCGCCGGACACCAGTTTGACGCCCCGCGCCTGCAGCGCCTGCGCCAGAGCGCGGGCATTGTCCACAATGGCCTGCTGATAGGCCTTGAACTCCGGTTTCAGCGCTTCACCGAAGCACACCGCTTTGGCCGCGATCACATGCTCCAGCGGGCCGCCCTGCGTGCCCGGGAAAATCGCCTTGTCAATGGCTTTCGCATACTCCTGACGGCACAGGATCAAACCGCCGCGGGGGCCGCGCAAGGTCTTGTGTGTGGTGGTTGTGACCACGTCCGCCCAGGGAACCGGATTGGGATGAAGCCCTGCCGCCACCAGACCGGCAATGTGCGCCATATCCACCATAAACAGCGCGCCCACTTCCTTGGCGATGCCGGCAATGCGCTCGAAGTCAATGACGCGGGCATAGGCAGAAGCACCTGCCACGATCATTTTCGGATGATTTTCCCGCGCTTTCCGCGCCAATTCCTCATAATCCAGATAACCGTTTTCATCCACGCCATAAGAGATGAAGTGATAATTTTTGCCGCTCATATTCACCGGGCTGCCGTGGGTCAGATGACCGCCATTGGACAAATCCATGCCAAGCACCGTATCGCCTACATTCAGCAGTGCAAAATACACCGCCAGGTTGGCCTGTGCACCGGAGTGCGGCTGTACATTGGCGTGCTCGGCTCCGAACAGCTGGCAGGCGCGCTGGCGGGCGATCTCTTCCACCACGTCCACGCACTGGCATCCGCCGTAATACCGATGAGCGGGATACCCCTCCGCATATTTGTTGGTCAGAACACTTCCCATGGCCGCCATGACCGCAGGCGAGACAATGTTCTCGGACGCAATCAGCTCAATATTTCGTTTCTGGCGCTCCAGTTCCCGGCGCATGGCTGCGCCCACTTCCGGATCGCGCTGTTCCACAAATCCAATGGTATCCATCATATCCGCATACATCTGCAAAACCCCTCTCTTTGGCTGTATTGGCTTCATTATACCTTTTTTGCGGCGCGTGCACAACGCTTTTCTTGCGCGGTCAGGGCTTTTGTGCTATATTGTTCATACATTCAACGAAAGGGGAACCCCCATGCGCACAAAGGCTGATACCCGTGAGATCGTGGAGCGCCTGAAACAGGAGTATCCGGTCAGCGAATGCTCGCTGACGTATGAGGATGCCTGGCAATTGCTGGTCAGCGTCCGCCTGTCCGCTCAGTGCACGGATGCCCGGGTGAACATCGTCACAAAAGAACTGTTTGCAAAATATCCTACGCTGGAGAGCCTTGCGGCTGCCGGGCCGGACGCCATTGAGGCCATCGTGAAGCCCTGCGGTCTCGGGAAAAGCAAAGCGCGGGATTTGTACGGCATGACCAACATGCTGCTGCGTGAATACGGCGGAAAAGTTCCCAGCGAAATGGAGGAACTTTTAAAGCTGCCCGGCGTGGGCCGCAAAAGTGCCAATCTGATCCGGGGCGATATCTTCCATCTGCCTGCGGTGGTGGCGGACACACACTGCATCCGCATGGCCAACCGCATCGGCTTTGTGAACGACGACACCGATCCCGTCCATGTGGAAAAGGCGCTGGTCAAGGTCCTTCCCCCCGAGGAATCCAACGATTTCTGCCACCGCTGTGTGATGCACGGCCGTGTGGTATGCACGGCGCGCAAAGCCTATTGCGAGGCATGCTGCCTGCAGGACATCTGCCGCACCGGGCGCAAAACACTTTCTGCGAAAAATGCGAAAAAGGAGAAATCCGTATGAAACGGCTTTTATTTGCAATTCTGACGTTGGTGTTGTGCCTGGGGCTGGCCGGCTGCGGTGCTTCCTTACCGGACGGAATGGACGAAGAAAGCGTGCAGCAGGCCGCCGAGACCACCATCAGCCAGTTGGTGAACGAAGAGTATGACGCCCTGACCGATTCCATGGATGACACCATGAAAGAGGCGATTTCCGCAGAAGAATGGCCGGAAATCTGGCAGCCTCTGGCGCAGCAGCTGGGCACCTTTGTGGAAGTGGAAAAGCACACCATCGTCGGGAAGGACGGCATGGCGGTGGATGTGGCACAGGCTGCCTTTGAAAACGGCAAGCTCACCTTCACGCTGAGTTACGATTCCTCTTACCGGCTGGCCGGTCTTTACATGAAATGATGCGTTCGCCCGCGGCCCCGCCGCGGGCGTGCTTATGTGCCAAAATCGCTTAATAAAGAGGTATTTTTCTTTGGAACATACAAAATCCTTTCAAAATTCCTTTGCGGCCGGTCTGCGGGACGGAGTTCCCATCGGGCTGGGCTATTTTTCCGTCTCCATGACTTTCGGCATTCTGTGCGTGCTGGATGGCCTGCCCGTGTGGGCGGCAGTGGCCATCAGCATGACCAACCTGACCAGTGCGGGACAGTTTGCGGGACTTTCCCTGATCTGTGCCCACAGTTCTCTGTTTGAAATGGCGCTGACGCAGCTGGTCATCAACCTGCGCTATGCGCTGATGAGCCTGTCTCTGTCGCAAAAGCTGCCGCGCACCGTTCGGCTTCCCGGGCGGCTGGGTATCAGCTATTTCATTACCGATGAGATTTTTGCGGTGGCTGCCAGCCAACCCGGCGAAGTGGGCGGCCGCTATTTCAGCGGTCTGGCCATCATGCCCTATCTGGGCTGGACGCTGGGCACCCTGTGCGGCGCGGTGGCCAGTGGGCTCCTGCCCGACAGTGTGCGCAGCGCCTTCGGCATTGCGCTGTACGGCATGTTTTTGGCCATCGTCATTCCGGTGGCCCGCAAAAGCCGGGCTGTTCTGGGTGTGGTGTGTCTGGCGGTGGCGCTGAGCTGCGCGATGCGGTTCGTGCCGCTGCTGAACAGCATTTCCAGCGGATTCGCCATCATTCTGTGCACGGTGATCGCCGCCGGACTGGGTGCGGTTTTGGCACCCGTACCCGACCGAGAGGAGGAAGAGGACCATGCCGACGCATGAACTGATCGTTTACATCGCCGTCATGGCCGGCGTGACTTATTTGATCCGGATGCTCCCTATGGCGCTTCTGCGAAAAAAAATTTACAGCCGCTTTGTAAAGAGCTTTCTGTTTTACGTTCCCTATGCGGTACTGGCAGCCATGACAGTGCCCGCCATTTTTGAGAGCACGGGCAGCTTCTTCAGCGCGCTGGCCGGGTTTGCCGTGGCCGCTGTGCTGGCCTGGTGCGGCGGAAACCTGCTGGCGGTAGCACTGGCCGCCTGCGCTGCGGTATATGCGGTGGAATGGCTGCAGGGACTTTGGCGGTAAAGTGCTTGACAAGCCGCGACCCGGTGTCTATAATGATACGCGGACATAAAAACAGGGGTGCTGTGAAAGGCTGAGATGCGGTATTCCGCGAACCCTTTACCTGATCCGGATAATGCCGGCGTAGGAAGTTTCTTCTTCATAAAAGAGTGCTTTTGCGCCTGCGGTTTGACCGTGGGTGCCTTTGTTTTTATGTACTAAAAACGAGGGGGTCTTTCCATGACCAAAACCTATTCCAAAACGCGTGTTCTGGTGGAATGCGCGCTGATGATCGCCGTGGGTACCGTATTGGCGAACATCAAAATTTACACACTCCCCAACGGCGGCAGCGTCACGCTGTTCAGCATGCTTCCCTTTGTGCTGATCTCGTTCCGGCATGGCGTTAAATGGGGCCTGTTCACCGGCTTTGTCAACAGCCTTCTGCAGATGCTGCTGGGCTTCTGGGCGCCGCCTTCCCCCACCTTCTGGGCGTTTGCCGGCATGATCCTGCTGGATTATGTCATCGCCTTCACCGCCTTGGGACTTGCCTGCGTATTTGCCAAGCCCTTCTCCAACCGGATGGTGGGCGTGGGCGTCGGAACCGCGGCTGTCTGCGTCATCCGCTTCTTGTGCAGCTTTTTGTCCGGCGTGCTCATCTGGGGCAACTTGTCCGACGGCCTGCCCGCCTGGACGTACAGCCTTGGATACAACGCCAGCTACATGCTGCCGGAAACCATTCTGACTACGGTGGCCGCCGTGCTTCTTGCCCGGTTTGCCCCCAAACTCTTCACAGCAGAATAACCAAAAACAACGCCGCAAAATTTTCACGCCTTGCGGCGTTGTTTTGTGGTAAAATAAGGATAGGAAAAGGGCAGACCGCCTTTTTCAAAACCGTGTCAAGGGAGGCTGACAGGTATGAGTAAACGCATTGTAATTTGCATCGGCAGAGAATTTGGCAGCGGCGGCCGCGAGATCGGCTGCGCGGTGGCAGAAAAGCTGGGGATCCCTTTCTATGACAAGGAAATTTTGAAAAAAGCGGCCAAAGACAGCGGCATTGTGGAAGAGCTGTTTGAAAATGCCGACGAAAAGCCTACCAACAGCTTTTTGTATACGCTGGCCATCGGCGCGCATGGCCAGGCGGTGAACAGCTTTACCAACTACAACGATTACCTTACCAACGACAAACTGTTTCTGTTCCAGACGGACGCCATCCGCAAAATGGCCGACGAGGGCTCCTGTGTGTTCATCGGGCGCTGCGCCGACTACATTCTGCGCGGCCGCAAGGACATGTTCTCCGTATTTATCCACGCGCCTCTGGAACTGCGCATCCAGCGCATCTGCCGGCTGTACAATCTGGAGGAAGACGCGGCCCGTTCCCTGATTCGAAAAACCGACCGCAGCCGCGCCAATTATCACAACTTCTATGCCGATCGGGACTGGGGTGCGGCCGGCAGCTATGATATGAGCATCAATTCCGGAAAATTCGGGGTGGATGGCGCCGTGCAGCTGATTGTCTCCGCCGCTGAAACCTTCCGTGCGCAAAACAGCCAGTAACATTTTGCAGCCGCCTGCCGGGGCGGCTGTTTTTTTGCGTTCAAGTTGTCATATTGCATAATAAAACAACTAAAACTCTATGTTTATAAAACGAAAATTGTGCATAATGCCCATTTTCACCTTGACGTGCTCTGAAATGCTTTCTATAATGCAAATGAGAGAGCAAGGCAGGTTTTGACGATGAAAAAAGACGTTACCATTCACGATGTGGCCGCGGCGGCCGGTGTGTCGGCCGGCACGGTGCACCGGGCACTTTACGGAAAGCCCGGTGTAAGCGCCGCGCTGCGCCAGGAGATTCTTCATCTGGCAGACGAAATGAACTATCAGCCCGGCCCGACCCCGGCTATGCGAAGCCGTCGAACGCACCGCATTGTCGTGGCGCTGCCCGGCTGTACGCGGGAGAATCATTTTTTCTTCTCCCGCATGTGGGACGGCTGCCGTCAGCAGCTGGAAGACCTGGCCGCTTATCATCTGGACGTGGTGGAGGCACCTTTTGACGACACGCCTGAAAACGGGTTTGCCGCCCAGCTGGCCCGGATCTTCCGCCAGTATCGCGGCGAGATCGACGGACTTCTGACCGGCGGGCGAATCTTCGAAGATTCGCTGGAAGCCTTGACGAGAGTTCTTTCCAGCGGAATTCCCACGGTACTGGTCAACGAGACTTTTCCCGGCGTTCACCCTTTGTGCACCGTGCGCACGGACTGCTTTACCGAAGGCCGCCTGGCCGCTGAATTGCTGGACGCCAGCCTCGCCCCGGGCGACAAAGTGCTGCTCTGTGCAGGCGACAGCCGCCTGTCCTCCAACCGGAACACCGTGGCAGGATTTGAGAGTCTTCTGCGGGCACGGCGTCCGCAAGTCCCCATCATCCGCATCCACGGATACAGCGGCGTGGACGGAACGTACGAGACCATCCTCCGCGCACTGGAATCAGACCCGCACATTCGCGGACTGTTCTCCGTCAATCTTCGATGCACGCTGATGCTGGCCGAAGCAGTCCGCACCTTGGGGCTTCAGCGCCGGGTGTTTGCTGTGGGCAGCGACCTTTGCGACGAAAGCGCGCAGGCCCTGCGTCAGGGCGAGCTGTTCTGCCTGATCTCCAAAAACCCGGTCGAGCAGGGACGTCTGGCCGTCAAACGGCTGACCGGCTATCTTCTTCACGGTCACAGGCCGGAATCCGAAACGGAATTCCTTCGGTCGGAGCTGATTTTCCAAAGCAATCTGGAACAATTTCTGTAAAAGGAGCATGCGATTATGAGCAGGATTTTTTACGGTTGTCAAACGTATCCCTGGAAGATGAACCAGGAAAAATTCGCGGGGGATCTGCCCCACATTGCCAGCGTCACCGCACAGGCCGGATTTCAGGGGCTTGAGGCGGAAATCTGCATGCTGGGCGATTATTTCAACGACCCGCAGCGCACCCGGGAAGTTTTGGAAGAAAACGGGTTGGAGCTTGCCGCGCTGGTTCTTCATCAGCCCTGGTGCGGCGAGGAGGAGACCCCCGAAGAAGCTGCACTTTCCGACCGTGCCATTGACTTTCTGACGCATTTTCCCCGGGCACGGCTGATGGTTTCTCACCACGCCGGCAAAGATCCCCGGCCGGAAGGCGCCGCACTGCTGCAGCGCCGCAAAAACCTGATCCGCTGCATGTCATCGGTAGCGGATCGCGCTGCAGAACGCGGCATCGTCACAGGTTATCATCCCAACTCCGCGCGCAACTCCCTGTTCCGCACCCGGGAAGATTACGACGTGCTGTTTGAACTGCTGGAAGAGACAGACGTCGGCTACATCCCGGACATCGGGCACATCGTGAACGGCGGCATGGACGCGCTGGAAATTCTGAAACTCAGCCGCCACAAGATCCGCCACGTCCATTTCAAAGACCGCATCGCGCAGGATCAGTGGGCGGTCATGGGCGAAGGCTGCATCGATTACCCCGCCATCATCCGCTATCTGGAGCAGACGGGATACGGCGGCTGGATCATGGTCGAGGACGAATCGCCCAAGGCTCTGACCGATTCGGACGCCGTGGTGCGGGCCGATGGCGCTTACATTACACCATACAAATGCGCTGATTAAAAAGGAGGAATCAACCATGCATCGATACACAGTCGCCGTCATGGGCCTGGGGGTCCGCGGCAAAATTCACATTCACGGTCTGCTGGAAAACCCGGACCGCTTTTCCATTGTGGGACTTTGCGACATTGACCCCGCCGTTCTGAAAAAAGTTGCAGATGACAACGGGCTTTCGGATGTGCCGCAGTTTACCGACGCAGAGGAAATGCTGGCCAAAACCCGGCCTGAAGTATTTGTGTTCGTAGTGGCGCCCAATATGCGCCTTTCCCTGATGGAACTGGGTGCCAAATACGGCGTGAAAGGCATCTCCCTGGAAAAGCCCATGGCGGAGTCTCTGCAGGAGGCAAAAGCCATGGTGGATCTGTGCAAAGAGCACCACATCAAAGCCGTTGTGTGCCACCAGCAGAAATATCTTTCTCAAATGCGCAGCCTGAAAAAGCGCATTGAGGACGGAGAAATCGGCGAGATCCGCAAGATCCATGTGGAGACGCAGGCCTGGTTCAGCCAACTGGGCACGCACTATGTGGATTACACACTGTGGGCCAACGGCGGGCACCGTGCCAAATGGGTGTGCGGACATGTGCACGGCCCCATCTGCCTGGATGACAACCACCCTGCCCCGGACTATCTGCTGGGCACCATGGAACTGGAAAACGGCGTGCACGCCTACATTGAATGCGGTTACCTCAGCGAGGCACACAATCCGCCGGAATACGGAAGCAGCGACAACCGATTGACGGTGTACGGCACCGACGGCTACGTCTACGCTGAAACCGACGGATTCTGGGGTGCCTGCACCAAGGCGACCAACGGCCGTCTGATCACCGGCAAGGACCCCGGCTGGCGCAATCATCAGCAGGTGCCCATTCAGACGCCTTACTACACCGAATATGCCGACTGGCTGGACGATGACAGCAAAGTACACTCCTGCGACATCGAAACGGCCTATCACGGCTATGAAATTCTGGAAGGCATGTGTCTGTCCGCACTGCGCAACGTGCGCGTGGACCTGCCCATCACCGACCTAAACTATGAACCGGTGATCGAAACCATGCGGCGTGAACTGCCCGAATGCGGCAGCCGCAAAATGTACATTTACGACGGCAAAACACCCCGAAAGGAGCGGGATTGACATGGAAGGAGCCTTTGAACAGGATCTTCCCATCAATGGTCATCATCTGCATGTACAGACCATCGGCAGAGGCACTCCGCTGCTTCTTCTGATGGGGCTGGGCGCTGCGGGTGACAAATGGGCGCCCAACGTGGCGGTCTATCAGGAGCATTTCCGCTGCATTCTGGTGGACAATCTGGGCGCAGGGCGCTCAGACAAGCCGCAGCAGGAGGCCTATTCCGTTGCGGAAATGGCCCGGGACGCAGCCGCCGTGCTGGATGCGCTGGGCGTCGAAAAGGCGCATGTAAACGGTATTTCCATGGGCGGCGCCATCGCGCAGGAACTGGCCATCGCCCATCCGCAGAGAGTCAAGTCCCTGATTCTGACCAGCACCTTTGCCAGTGTGTCCAACTCCTTTCGCACCGCCATTGAGACGCTGCGTGACAACATCGATGTGATGGACAAAAAAGCCTTCAAGCGGCTGAACCAATGGATGACCTTTGCACAAAAAACGCAGAACACCCGCCCTGATTTTCTTTTGGAGATGGCACAAAGCGACGCGGAATACCCCTACCCCATGCCCAGTTATGCCTACAAAGCGCAGTGCAACGCCTGCCTTGGCCACAATGCCGCCGACCGGCTGAAGAAAATCACTGCGCCTACGCTGGTGGCAGCGGGCGCCTGCGATTTGTTCGTCCCCTATGAAAAAACCATGGAGTTGTGCGAGAAAATCCCCAATGCCACGCTGTACCTGTGCAAGGATGGCGGCCATGTGCACGAATGGGAGCACCTGGAAGATTACAACCGGGTCACACTGGAATTTCTTTTGGCGCAAAACGAATAAAAAAGAGGGACTTCCCGCGGGAAGTCCCTCTTTTCAGTTGTCCCCGCCTTCACAGCAAAAGCCGGAACATTCCTCTTTGTGAAACTTCACCAAGCCGCTTTTGTCCTTTTGTCAAAACCATGCTATAATGACAAAAAGAACGAAACGGGAGGATCTCGATCGATGTAAAAGATCTACCAAACAAAGCAATCCGCTGAACGCCAGCGCCACATTGTGGACTGCCTGTTTGAAATGCTGAAGTCCATCCCATTTCAAGATGTGACCGTACAGGCGCTGTGCCAGAAATCCGAAGTTCCGCGAAAGACGTTTTATCGCTATTTTGACGGAAAAGAAGGCGTATTTGACGCCATGGTGGATTACATCATGCTGGATTACGAGCGCTTTCCCGGTCCCTACCGCGAAGGGGAACGGCGCACTTCGGAAAAGGATATGGAAAAGATGTTTCTTTTCTGGCACGAACACGACGATTTTCTGACAGCGGTCAGCCGCAGCGGCCTGAGCGGACGGTTTATCGAGCGCTCAATTTACACGAGTTTTCAGGAAAAACTGGGCATGACGATGGTCGCGCAGCAGGAAAGTCTGGACTGGTTCCGCATCACCACCTGTTTTTCCATGTGCGGGCTGTTCGCCCTGATTTGGGACTGGCGCCGCCGCGGTTACCCGCAGACGCCGCAGGAAATGGCGCACATCGCAGTGAAGCTGCTCACGCAGCCGCTGTATCGCTCCTTGCCATAAAAATGCCAAAGTGTTTCACAAAAGTTTGGAACGGGGTGTCACACTTGTCTGTCTCTGTTTTGCCCGTGATGCAGGGATTATAATAGGATCAGATGAAATCGCGCCGGGCTTCCGGCGCACAACACTGATGCAGAGGAGTGCAGACAATGGCACAACAAGTCAAATTGCAGGCAGACGGCCTGCGCGAGCTGCGCCGTGTGGATGAGCGGCTCATGTCTTACAACGTGGAAATGACCGAGGTGACCGGCGGTACTTTCTGGAAGGAATACACCCCCGGCCAGATTGCAGGAACTGAAGGTTTTCCGCCTTCCAAGGGGCTGGAGGATATCGCCAACGCCATGCAGGTCTATCCCCCGGTAAACCTGTACGATGAGAAGCTGCGTGCTTTGGCCAAGGAGTTCGGTCCCGTTTGGGTGCGTGTTTCCGGCACCTGGGCCAGCAAAACCTACTACGATTTTGACGGTACGACCGGCGGCAAGGCTCCCGAAGGATACCAGAGCGTTTTGACCAAAGAACAGTGGATCGGCGTATTGGATTTCGTAAAAGAAATTGGAGCAAAACTGCTGATCTCCGTGGCCAACTGTGCCGGCTTGCACAGCGCCGACGAGCCCTGGAACCCCAGCGAAGCGGAAAAGATCTTCGCGCTGAGCAAGGAGTACGGTGTACCCATCGACGCAGCGGAATTCATGAACGAGCCGAACATGCTGCAGTTCAGCGGCGCGCCCGCCGGTTACACGGCTGCGGACTACGCCCGCGATCAGGATCTGTTCTTTGCCTGGGTGCGCGAGAACTATCCGGACACCCTGCTGGTCGACCCCTGCAACACCGGCAGCGCCGACGAGGACGAAACGCTGGGCGCCATAAGCAACAACAACAGCGACAAACAGGGCGGCGGCATTGCGGATTTGATGGGTGAGGTTGCCTCGCTGCACGATTTGATGCGCGGCACCAAGGAAAAGCTGGATGTATACAGCTATCACTACTACAACGGCATCTCCGAGCGTTTGGCTTCCGTCATGCCCGGCGCCCATTGGGACCCGTCCAAGGCTCATACCGAGGCCTATCTGGCAGTGGCCGGCAGCAGTGCCCGTGCCAATGTCCCCGGCCGTGATCAATACTGCCCCGGCGGCCAGATGTGGGTAACGGAGAGCGGCGACGCCGGCGGCGGCGGAGACACCTGGGCTTCCACCTATCTGGACGTTCTGCGCACGCTGAACGAGCTGGGTGAGTTTGCCACCATCACCGACGGTATCATCTTCCACAACACTCTGGCCTCTTCCGATTACGGCTTCCTGGATCATCGTACTCATGACCCCCGCCCCAACTATTTCGCAGTATTGCTGTGGAATCGTCTGATGGGCACCACGGTCTACGAATCCGGCGAGCCTCTGCGTGAAGGTGCGCACGTCTATGCCCACAGCCGCCGTGACGGCAAGCCGGGTGTTGCGTATCTCATCATCAACAACTCTCTGACCGATACCACCACCGTGGAACTGCCGCGGGACGCACAGCGCTACACCCTTTCCGCGCCCACGCTGCGCAGCCCGGTGATGTACCTGAACGATCGGCCGCTGGAGCTTTCGGGTGAGTTTGATCTGCCCGATTTGAGCCCTGTCGCACAGCCCGCCGGCACGGTGGAGCTTGCGCCCGCCAGCGTCACCTTCCTGGTTCTTTAAAAAACACGAAAACGCCCGAAGCAGACGCTTCGGGCGTTTTTTACATTCCTGCCGCTGCACAGGCCGGTTCGCAGGGACGAAGGGTCAGTTCTCCGGCGGCTGCGTCCAGCAGAAAGGCGTCTCCCTCCTGCGAGAGCATCTGCGAAGCCAGGCACTGCTCCACCTTGCGCGTAATCACGTGCCGCAAACTGCGCGCCCCGCAGGCGGGGTCGTACCCGCTCTCCACCAGCAGGCGCAGCGCGGCCGGCGTATGCTCCAGCACAATGCCCTGCCCGGCTGCACGCTCTTCCAGCTGCGCCAGCATCTGACTCCCGATGATCTGCAGGCTCTCCTTGTCCAGAGGCTGAAATACCAGCAGCTCATCCATGCGGCCCAGCAGCTCCGGACTGAAAAATGCCTTTGCTTCTCCCAAAACCTGCATGCGCACTGCCTGATCGGGTGCGGCTGCGCCAAAGCCCAGCGCGCCCTTCTGCCCCACCAGATGTTTGGCGCCCAGATTGGAAGTGAGAATGATCAGCGTATGGCGAAAATCCACCACGCGGCCTTCGCTGTCGGTCAAACGGCCATCTTCCAGAATCTGCAAAAGCAGGTTGGACACATCCGGATGCGCCTTTTCAATTTCATCAAACAACACCACGCTGTACGGCCTGCGCCGCACCGCTTCCGTCAGTTGACCGCCCTCGCCGTATCCCACATAACCCGGCGGCGCACCGATCAGCCGGGCTGCCGTATGCTTTTCCATATACTCGGACATATCAAAACGGATCAGCGCTTTTCCGCTTCCCATGCAGCATTCTGCCAGGGCTCTGGCCAGTGCGGTTTTTCCCACGCCGGTCGGACCAAGGAACAAAAATGCTCCCATGGGGCGGGTCTCACTGGCCAGGCCCAAACGTGCACAACGCAGAGCGGAAGCCACCGCTCGCACAGCCGGCTGTTGCCCCACTACACATCGTTCCAGTTCCTCTTCCAGATGTGCCATGCGCGCCGACTCGGACTGCGACAGCCGTTCTGCCGGTACGCCGCTTTGCCGCGACACTACTTCCTCCACCAATTCCGCCGTGATGCGTCCATCCGATTTCTCGGAGATACAGGCGGCGCTGCAGGCTTCATCCAATAAGTCGATGGCCTTGTCCGGCAAATTTCGCTCCGGAAGATAGCGCACCGACAGCTGCACCGCCGCGCGAATCGCCTCCGGTTCGATCGTCACATTGTGGTGGCTTTCGTAACAGGGGGCCACCCCCTGTAAAATTTTCAAAGCAGTTTCGGGAGTGGGCTCCGCTACGTCGATGGTGCCAAAGCGCCGGGCCAGGGCCGCGTCTTTCTCAATTTTTCGGTATTCGCTGCTTGTGGTGGCGCCGATGATCTGAATCTCACCGCGCGCCAGCATGGGCTTCAAAATGCTGGACGCATCGATGCCGCCTTCGGCTGCGCCCGCACCAATGATGGCATGCACCTCATCAATGAACAAAATGGTATCGCCCGCCCGCTGTACATCGGACAACACATTTTTGAACCTGTCTTCAAAATCTCCCCGGTATTTGGTTCCTGCCACCAAACTGGCGATATCCAGCGCCAAAATCCGCTTTTCCCGCAGAATGGCCGGCGCCTTTCCCTGGGCGATGCGCAAAGCCAGCCCTTCCACCACAGCGGTTTTTCCCACGCCCGGCGCACCGATCAGGCAGGGATTGTTTTTGCGGCGGCGCGCCAGGATCTGCTCCATGCGAAGAATCTCATCGTCCCGCCCCAGCACCGGATCGATCTCTCCATGCAGCGCCAGAAGCGTCAGGTCGCGGCTGTATTTTTCCGCCACACGGCCGGCAGGCCTTCCCTGGGGCCGGGGCGGCGGCGCATTGTACAACGGCAGCTTGCCGCTTCGTCTTCCATATTCTTTGGCGGCCAGGGCCGGTTCCAGCCCCAGCTGTGCCAGCACCTCGCCCGCACCGCACGGCACCTCCAGCAAAGCTGTCAGCAAATGCGTGGGAGTCGCTTTTCCGCCCTCTGTCGCCTTGGCTTCCAGCACTGCATAGTCCAGACAGCCCGACAGATGCTGGGTAAAATCCCGGGCGGAAAGATGCGTTCGTTTGCCCTGTCCCACACGCTGCGTCAGCACACGCCCCACCCGATAACCGTAAATTTGTTTTTCCACCAGATAGCAGGCCGCGTCCGTCGTATCCGTTCGCAGAAGCGCCATCAGAAGATGTTCCGTTCCCACGTAAGTATGCCCCATCTCCTGTGCCACGCGAATGGCGTCATGAATCACCGCGCCGGCCTGTCTTGCAAATCCTTTGTACCAGAACAATAAAATCGCCCGCCTTTCCTGCTGCTTGTCCCGCTTGAAAGTATGGGCTGCCCCGGCGGCCTTAAATCCGCCAAAATATGGTTTGTGCAAAAGAAAAAAGAGAGGGGCGAAACCCTCTCTTTTTCGTTTGGCGCGCTTATTGCTCCAGCGCTTCCCGCAGCGTCTTTGCAATCTGGTCCGGGCAGGATGTACTCTTGCTGCCGCAGGTCAGACCTTCCATCCGCTGGATGGCCTCCTGCGCGGGCATCCCCTTCAGCAGTGATGCAATCCCTTTCAGGTTGCCGCTGCATCCGCCCAACACCGTCACGTCCTCAATGGTCCCGTCATCCGCCAGCGTAACGGTGGTGGATACCGAACAAACACCTCTGTTTTTGCGTGTATAGGTCATCTTTGCTGCGCCTCCAACGTGCAATTGTCGTTTTTCATTCTAGCACAGCACGCTTTCAGATACAACATAGACAAAAGCTTTCCTGAAAATTTGGCAAAACTCCCGGAAGAGCTGATTTTTCTCTTTAAAATTCGTCAGATTTTCCATAATGCGGAACGACCTTCGCCTGCTTCTTTTGTTCTGCCAGCTTCCAAATGCGCTCGATCATCTCATCGCTGGTGGTAAACGCTCCCAGTGGCGTAGGTTTGGACATGTGCATGCCATGGAAGTCCGTTCCGCCTGTCACGATCAGATTCCAGCGCTCCGCCAGCACGTGCAGCGCCTGCCGGTCCTCGGGTGTGTTGCGGGGATGATCAATTTCCACGCCATCGATCCGCCCTTCGCTGGCCAGTTCTTCCGCCAGCTCCATGCTCTGGTACACACTCGGATGAGCCAAAACAGCCACGCCGCCCGCTTCATGAATCAGATCCAGCACTTTCTCCAGCGGCTCATACGCGGGGTCGTGAAGCACTTTTCCCCCGCGGCCAAACAACTCACGGTAAAGGTCTTTATAAATGCCGTCCGTATAACCATATTCATACAGCAGCCGGATCAAATGTGTTTTGTAGGTAACGCCGCTGCGCCTGGAAAACGCTTTGGCCGCGGCGCGGGTAAACTGCGGGTACATCTTTTCCAGCTCATCAATGCTCAGGCTGGTGACGGCATTTCGCCGGTCCTTCATCAGTTGAAAAAAAGCAAGCAGGCCGGGCGTCAGCTCCGGGCAATAGCAAAGCATGTGGACCCGCCGGCCTCTGCGAGTATCAAAACCCGTCATCTCCACAGCCGGAATCAGGCGCACGCCCTGATCCACCGGATGCTGCTGTGCGTATTGGATGCACAGCTCCGTATCGTGATCGGACACGGCCAGACTGGTCAGGCCGGCACGCCGGGCCAGCAGCGGGAGCAATTCAATATCAGATGATCCATCGGAAAAATTGGTATGTGTATGTAAATCGCCGGGCATGAAAAGGCCTCCTTTTCAGCACACAATGTGCCTGCCCTTATCTTACACCCACGCCGGATTCTTGACAAGTCTGCCCCGGCTGATAGGGCAGCGGCTCCCCGTCCAGAAAATCCTCAACAATGTCCCACACATGACACGGCTCCACATCGTACGCATTCAAAGCAGCCACCACCGCGCGCACAAAGTCCGGATCTGTTCCCACATCATGCACCACGACACCACCGCCCTGCACTCCGTACGTCTGATAGGTCCCCAGCGCGGGATCGCTGATCGTTTCCTCAAACAGATGATACAACATTTTTTGTCTCCTCTTTTGCAGGCCCCGGCCCGCGTTCCATGTTTGATTTCCAGTATACTCGGTTCAAATGGTAAATTTTGGCAAAACATGTAAAACCAACCCGTCTTCAAGGCCCGTGTGAAAAAAGATTGACAAGACGGAGAAAAGAGGCTAAAATAAACCATACGGCATGCAGATGTAGTTTAGTGGTAGAACTCCAGCTTCCCAAGCTGGCCGTGTGGGTTCGATTCCCATCATCTGCTCCAACAAAAAGCTCGGGTATGACCCGGGCTTTTTTACTTTCCCATCCCCACACTTTTTTAGCAGCACCTCCCTTTGAAAGGGCGGTTGACAAACAAGCGAAAACCCTCCATACTCAAAAAGGAGCTCATCCTTTCAAACGGCTTGGAGAACAGGAGATGTCTATGAATCGTGCACAAACCGTCCGGCGATACGCTATTACGCTCATCGCCGTTATTTTCTCTGCATTTTTGCAGGCCTTTACCCTTCAGGTCTTTTTCACGCCGATGCAAATTCTTTCCAGCGGGTTCACCGGTGTGGCCGTGCTGATCGAAAAAATCACCTCTCTGTTTGGAATCCACTTTTCCACCTCGCTGGGCATGATCGCGCTGAATCTTCCGGTGGCTGCCTTTTGTTTCAAGCACATTGGAAAAAAATTCGTGATTTTCTCTCTGCTTCAGGTGTTTCTGGCCAGTACCATTTTAAAATACGCGCATTTTCAGGCGCTCTTTGACAACGTCCTTTTGAACATCTGTTTTGGCGGGTTCCTGTACGGGATCGCCATTGTAACCGCTTTGAAAGGCAACGCTTCCACCGGTGGAACGGACTTTATCGCCCTCTATGTTTCCAATAAAACCGGGCACGCCATCTGGCAGTATGTTTTCGTCTTCAACGCCTGCATGCTGTGTCTGTTCGGCTATCTGTTCGGCTGGGAATACGCGGGGTATTCCATCATGTGTCAGTTTATCTCCACCAAAACCATCGACACATTTTATCACCGCTACAAACGGGTCACGCTCCAAATCACCACCCATGACGCGGAATCCGTGGTCCGTGAGTACATCGCGCATTTCCGCCACGGGATTTCCGTTTTGGACGGACACGGCGGCTACAGCGGCCAGAAAATCAGCTTGCTGCACACGGTGGTCTCTTCTTACGAGGTGCAGGACATCGTTCATCTGATGAAGCAGGTGGACCCGAAAATCATTATCAATGTACTTCCCACCGAAACCTTCTTCGGCGGCTTTTACCAAAAGCCCATCGAATAACACAGGAAAAGCCAGGGCGTTTTCGCCCTGGCTTTTTTCAATGCAGCGTCTTTTAAAAAGACATCATCTTATCGATCCCATTCATGGCCTTCTGCGCGGTGTGCGCCGCTTTTTTCATGGCTTTTTTCACTTCACGGGGATGTTTCTGTGCGGCATATGCCCCTACAGCCCCCAGCGCACTGCCGGCCAGCATACCCATCGCGGCACCGCTCATCATGCTTTTTGTGTTTTTATACATGGTCGTTCGTCCTCCTTTGCTTGGATGCTTGTTGGCATCTGCTGTTAGTTTGCCCCCTGCTTTTTTGTATTTGCAGGGAAAAATTTCCCTTTTCGCATATTTTTCATCCTCCGCACTCCCGGAATGTGGTATACTAACAGTATCTGTGGAGCGAGCAAGGAGGCTTTTTGTGGAACAGATGAAGCGTGTTCTGTGCATACATGACCTTTCCTGTGTGGGAAGATGCAGTCTGACGGTAATTCTCCCGGTTCTTTCCGCCATGGGAGTACAGGCCTGCCCACTGCCCACAGCTCTGCTGAGCACGCACACCGGCGGTCTTGGCACTCCGGCCGTGATTCGCACCGAAGCCTTCTGTCGGGACGCGCTGGCCCATTGGGAACGCCTTTCACTCTCGTTTGACTGCGTTTATTCCGGCTATCTGGCTGACGCAGCCGACGCGGAACTGGTGCGGCGCGCCTTTGCGCAAAACCCGGACGCCTGCAAACTGGTGGACCCGGTGCTGGCCGACCACGGAAAACTGTATCGCGGCGTGACGCCTGCGTTGTGCAGTGCCATGACGGACCTGTGCAAAATGGCCGATATTTTGTGCCCCAATGTCACAGAAAGCGCCGTGTTGCTTGGCCTGGAGCCCGATGATTCCCCGTTTGACCGCGCACAGCTGGCAGAACGGATTGAGCGGCTTCATGCGGCGTTTCCCCGTGCCCGCGGGCTGGTCATTACCGGCGCGCGCCTGAGCGACGGAACGCACGGCAACGCCTTTTGGCAGGAAGACAATTCGTTCTGTTTCCTGCCTTTTGACCCGGTGCCGCAGTCCTATCCGGGCACCGGCGATTTATTTGCGTCTGTTCTTGCCGGCGCGCTGACCCGCGGCCTCCGCCTGGCCGACAGCGTGGAACTGGCGGCCGGCTTTGTGGCCAGAGCAGCAGCCGAGACACTGCGCATGGGGGCAGACCCGCGTTTCGGCACTGCCTTCGAGCGTGTGCTGAGTGATTTGACAAAACCAAAAGAGGGATGATTCTACTTGCCAACTTTGAACATTGTACTGGTGGAGCCTCAAATTCCGCAAAACACCGGAAACGTGGCGCGCACCTGCGCCTGCACCGGCGCGCGGCTGCATCTGGTGGGACCCATGGGATTTGTAGTGGATGACCGAAAGCTGAAACGTGCCGGCCTTGACTATTGGCACATGCTTGATATAACATACTATCAGGATTTGAAGGATTTTTTTGCCAAAAACAACGGTCCTTTTTATTATTTTACCACCAAGGCGCCCCAGCGCTACACCGACGTGCGCTATCCCGACGGAGCATATCTTGTGTTTGGCCGCGAAGATGCAGGGCTGCCGGAACAATTGCTGTTTGAAAACCAGCCCTGGTGCGTGCGCCTGCCCATGCGCAACGACGCGCGGAGCCTGAACCTGTCCAATACGGTGGCCATCGGCGTATACGAAACGCTGCGCCAATGGGACTTTGACGGTCTTCTGGACCAGGGGCATTTAAGAAACTACGATTGGAAGTGAATGTATGAGAAAAGTTGCAGTTTTTACGGATTCCGCCTGTGACATTTCACCGGAATTGCAGCAGAAATACGGCATTGACATCCTTCCCTTTTACATTGCGGTGGACGGAAAAAGCTACACCGAGCGGGAGGATTTTACCAACGAAGAATATTACGAAATGCTGACCAAGTGCGAAGGCATTCCCGTCACATCCCAGATCACGCCCATGCGCTTTCTGGAGCAGTTTGCCCATTACGACGAACAGGGATACACGGACGTTTTGTATGTGGCCATCAACTCCACCGGTTCCAATACCTATCAGAACGCGGTTTTTGCCAGCCGTCAGTATCGGGAAGAGCACCCGGACAGCCAACTAAAATTTCACATTGTGGACAGCCACACCTATTCCATGACGTATGGCTGGCATGTGTGCCAGGCGGCCCGCAAGCTGCAAAACGGCGCGGATGTGCGGGATGTAGTGGAATATCTGGAAGAGCAGTTTGCCTCCATGGAAGTGGCGCTTTCGGTGTATACCCTGCGCTTCATTAAAAAGAGCGGACGCATTTCCGCGGCTGCTGCCTTTGCGGGCGAGCTGCTCGGCCTTCGCCCCATCATTTCCATCATTGACGGCGAGACTGCCACGCCCGCCAAAGTCCGGGGAGATCTGGCGGTGATGCCGGGCCTTGTGAAATACGTAAAAGGGCGCATTCAGCCCGGAACGCCTTATCTTGTGGGCGGCACCGATGAGGAAAACTGCAAAATGCTGGCCAAGCTGTGTAAAAAAGAACTGGGTTACGGCCCTGAAACGCTGTTTTCTTTGGGTGCGGCTGTGGCCACCAATACCGGTCCCGACGCGGTGGCCGTGGTGTTCAACGGCCCGAAGCGCCGCTGATCGATCGTAGGAGAAAAGGGGGTTTTCAAGTTGCAAAAACCGATTTTATACATTGTGATTCCCTGTTACAATGAACAGGAAGTTTTGCCCGTGACCAGCGGCATGTTTCTCAAGAAAATTCAGGACCTGACCGCACAGGGCAAAATCGCTGAAAAGAGCCGCGTGATGTTTGTAAACGACGGGTCCAAGGACAAAACCTGGGAAATTATTCAGGAACTGGCGCGGCAGGATGAACACTATGTGGGCGTGTGCCTGTCCCGCAACCGCGGTCACCAGAACGCCCTTCTGGCCGGACTGATGACCGCCAAGGATCTGGCAGACATCACCATCTCCATTGACTGCGACGGCCAGGATGACATCAACGCCATGGACAGTATGGTGGACGAGTACCTGGCGGGCTGCGACGTGGTTTACGGCGTGCGCTCCAAGCGGGAGACGGACACCTGGTTCAAACGCACCACCGCAGAGGGCTTCTATAAAGTCATGAACGCCCTGGGTGCCAACACCGTGTACAATCACGCAGACTACCGCCTGATGAGCCGCCGCGCTCTGGAAGGGCTGGCCCAGTTCCAGGAAGTAAACCTGTTCCTGCGCGGCCTTGTGCCGCTGGTCGGCTACCGCTCCACCAGCGTGTATTACGAACGCGCCGAGCGTATTGCCGGCGAGAGCCATTATCCGCTGAAGAAAATGCTGAACTTTGCCTTTGACGGCATCACCAGCCTTTCGGTGAAACCCATCCGGCTGATCACCGGACTTGGTTTTCTCATCAGTCTGGCCAGTTTCCTGGGCATCTTGTGGGTGCTGCTGACCAAGCTGTTCGGCGTCACCGTTTCCGGCTGGGCCAGCATGGCCTGCGCCATCTTCTTTATGGGCGGCGTCCAGCTTCTGTGCCTGGGTGTGATCGGCGAGTACATCGGCAAAATCTACAACGAAACCAAGGCCCGGCCCCGTTACATCATCAGTGAAACCACCTTTGACCATCAGAAGAGCGAGGATAACTAAACTCATGGAAAAACAAATGTGGAAAGGTTCCACGCTGCTGGCCCCGGTGCCGCCTGCGCTGGTAAGCTGCGGCGCACTGGAAGCCCCCAATGCTTTGACCATCGCATGGACAGGCATTCTCAACAGCCAGCCTCCCAAAACCTACATCTCCGTGCGGCCGGAACGATACAGCTACGATCTGATCAAAGAGAGCGGAGAGTTTGTCATCAACCTTCCCACGGCGGCGCTGGTGCGCGCCATTGACTACTGTGGTGTTCGCAGCGGCCGGAACGAGAACAAGCTGGCAGCGATGCACCTGTCTGTGCAGCCGGTGGAAGGCTTTTCCTGCCCGATGATTGCCGAAAGTCCCCTGAGCATTGCCTGCCGGGTGACCGACGTGGTCCCGCTGGGCAGTCATGACATGTTCCTGGCAGACATTGTGTCCATTCACGTGGCCAGTGACCTGATTGATGAAAACGGCCGCTTGCGTCTGGCCAAGGCCGGTCTGTGCGCCTATGCACACGGTGAATATTTCGCATTGGGACGAAAAATTGGAGATTTCGGTTTCTCTGTAAAGAAGAAAAAGAAAAAACCGCAATACGACCGCCGAAAGGCAAAATGAGAAAAGCCTCCCCTTGGGGAGGCTTTTTCAGCAAGGAGAGAACAGAAATGACGGAACGTGAAAAAATGCTTGCCGGGGAATTATACGACTGCGGCGACGCAGAACTTTTGGCACAGTGGCATCTGGCCAAGGACCTGATGCGGGAATACAACTGCACCCGCTCAGACGATTTATCCGCCAAAGAACGCATTCTGGACCGACTTTTGGGCGGGCACGGCCGGTCGGTGTGGATTACACCGCCATTCTACGTGGATTACGGCTGCAACATCTTCCTGGGCGATCACTGCGAAATCAATATGAATTGCACGTTTCAGGATGATAACCGCATTGTCATCGGCGACCGCGCCCTGATCGCGCCCAACGTGCAGATTTACACCGCGTTTCATCCTACTTCCGCCCGCGAACGCTTTGGGCCGGTGCGGGAAGACGGCACGTTTTCTTTCTGCAAAACCCGCACAGCACCTGTAGTGATTGGCAATGATGTCTGGATTGGCGGCGGGGCGATCTTGCTTCCGGGCGTCACCATCGGAAACAACGTGGTCATCGGGGCGGGAAGCGTGGTGACCCGAAGCCTGCCGGACAACGTGATCGCATTCGGGTCGCCCTGCCGTGTCGTGCGGCCCAATGCATAAACACGCAACGCAAACGAACCTTTTTTGTTCGCTTGCGTTGGTTGCCGCCAACGTTCTGACCGGGTATTCTTAAGGAAAGAAAGGAGTTCGAAAAAAATGAATCTTCTGATTTCTCAGAATCTGGCCGCCCTTCGGCGGATGCACGGCTACACATTGGAACTGACCGCTGAAAAAAATCGGCGTAACTCTCGCCGTTTTAAACAAGTGGACCTGTAAAAGGACAAGGGGGCATGGCCGATGGACATGCCCCCTTGTTCCAATGAAAACCCACCCGTCAAATCTCTCGTGCCAACCGATACGCTGCTCGATTGGCTTCCAACACACGGCCGCCTGCAAAGCTGTCGCCGATGTTGTACATTTCCGGCGCCACCTGTGCGGCCAGCGCCTGATAATAAGGTGCGTCATCCGGCCGGCCGCCCATGGCCAGCACGACCAGATCCGCCTCCAGCGTAATGCTGGCTGTCTCCGGCCCCAGTTTCGGCGCCAGAGGATTGGGAATGTTTTCCGGAAGCAGCGGCTGCCAGGTATTGTACGGATTGGGCGCACCCTTGGACACATTGCGTTCAATGTGCACCTTGCCCGGCTCAAAGCCTGTCACCTTGGCACAGTTGTACAGCTCCACGCCGGCCTTTTCCATGTAATGCAACAAATGGCCCCGGTTGGCGGTACACACGCCCTGCATAAAGTGCGGCAGCATTTCCACCACTTTGACGTCCCGGTTCAGCTCATACCGCAGCCAATAGGCGGTTTCACAACCGACCACACCGCCGCCGGCGACCACAATTTTTTTCGCATCGCCCAGCAGGGACGGATTTTCCAGAAGCGCCACCGCCTGCACATACCGCACCTGGTCCAGCCCGGGAATGGGCGGGCAGGCATCTTTTGTGCCCACAGCGAACACGATCGAATCGTATTTCTGCTGAGCCAGCCATTCCGTGGTGGCCGCGGTATTCATCCGCAGCGTGAAATTGGGAAGTTTCTGCGCACTTTGCAGCTGCACATTCAGCCATTCCAGATAGTTTTTGATGTCAAACTTTACCGCCGGCACGCTGCCGGACACGATGCGCCCGCCAATACGGTCGGTCTTTTCGATCAGTTCCACTGTGTGCCCGCGCCGCGCGGCTTCCACTGCAAAAATCACGCCGGCCGGGCCGCCGCCCACCACGCCGATTTTCTTTTTGCGAAGAGCCGGCGAAGCCTGTTCGGGAATGCTGTCTTCAAAGCCGGTGCGGGCATTGACTGCGCACTGGATGTGGCCGCCTTCCACAAACTCGTTGACACAGCCTTCCTGACAGCCGATGCAGGGGCAGATGTCCTCGACTCTTCCCTCAAACGCTTTGTTGCACCACTCCGGGTCTGCCAGCAGGGGGCGCCCCAGCATGATCATATCGCACTGGCCGTCCCGCAGCGCTTTTTCCGCCACGTCGGGATATCCCAGTTTGCCGACGGCCACCACCGGAACTTCTACCCCCGCATTGGAGACAATGCCCTTTTTGGCAAAGTGCTCCTTCACGATTTGGGACACATTCAAAAAACAGCCCGCAGGCATGCCGGAAGGCGGATGAGGCAGCCACCAGTTGTCGTAGCAGCCGATGTCCACGTCAAACAGATCCACGCCTGCTTTCACCAGATTTTCCATGTACTCCAGCGTTTCCGCCACGCTGCGCCCGTTTTTAAACTTTTTCAGCGAAGAGACCTGATCCATTCGCTCTCCGTAGGTTTCGTTCAGCGCCAGTGTCAGGTCGATCCGGTACATAATGGGGTAGTTCGGCCCCACGCGGCGGCGAATTTCCCGCACCATATCCAAGCCAAAGCGCTGCCAGTCAGCATACTTGCCCAGGGAGCGGCGGTTGAAGGCCCGGTTGGTCATCTGCTCCAGCAGATAGCCTTCGTGGCCGTGCAGATACACGCCGTCGATCAGACACGCTTTTGCGTCTGCCGCGGCCTGACCTG
The DNA here is from genome assembly GCF_040096265.1 of Ruthenibacterium intestinale. Lineage (NCBI taxonomy): Bacteria > Bacillati > Bacillota > Clostridia > Eubacteriales > Oscillospiraceae > Ruthenibacterium > Ruthenibacterium intestinale. Next base: position 34,523 of record NZ_JBBMFA010000084.1, on the reverse strand, counting down.
CGTTATGGATGATTTTGGTCAGCTTATGATCGGACAGACGCAGGCACGGCAGTTCGGGAATGTAAAAGTTGGGATTAAAGGATGCGGACACCGGGAATTTCGTCTGCTGCACCAGGCACGTAGGCGGGCCCACACGGCCCAGGCCCGGCGTCAGCTGAATGAAAAAGCGACTGCCGTATCCATGGCACTGCTGAGCCAGATCGCGCCAGCCGGACATCAGCGTGCGCGCCGGGCTGATGCGCGGCATCATCACTTTTCCGCCCACCTCGGTGACAGTGGGGTCGATTTTGTCGCTGATGGGCACCAGACCGGACGTGATCAGACCCACACCGCCTTTTGCCCGGGCCACAAAATAGCGAATCATCTTTTCACTGGGGCGGCCGTACTCCTCGCACATCATCAGGTTTCCCATGGGAGCCATGACCACACGGTTTTTGATGGTCATGCGGTTCACACGGATGGGCGAGAACAGCGAGGTATACGGATACAGTTCCCTGGTCATACGGGCCGCATTGCCCGCCTGATTTTTCACCCCATCGCGGAACCAGTCGCCAAAATGGTCGCACAGCTCCTGAATGGGGGCGTCGGTTCTCAAATCGCTCAAGACAAACTCCTTCCTGCGCGGGTTTAATGTCCCCTGCGTCTGATTTTTCCATGCATTTCTTTCATGCCTTCCACCTCGTCGCAGACCACTTTCCACTCGCAGGCATTGCAGTCCATATTCACGTCATCCAGAATATGGTCCAGCGCCTTGGTGATGGCCTGTGCTTTGGTGGCCAGTGTGTCCAGCTCGCCATAGGGTGCTTCCGGCAGCGTGACAAACATCAACTTCACCGCCTGGACGTGGCGATTCTGCTTGTACTGCCGGATGAACAGATTTCCGATCTGTTCAAAATTCAGCCCTGCTTTTAAAGCCTTTTTCGAAACGCGGGCCTGCTCCCGGTTGGAAAACGCCGCGGCCCGGATCATATAGCCTTCCGGATACACACCATATTTGCGGGTTTCGATCTCCCGGAGAATGGCGAAAGCCGCCTGCTCACCGTTTTGTGCAATGTTGTCGGTTCGCAGAATCGCAATGCGGGCAAAGCTGCAGTCCTGCCGAATGTCCGCAAGATCCGGCCCATAAACCAGGATTTCGTCCTGCGGGACAGCGGTCTCGCTCTCCGTGACCAAAAGTGTGCTGACACTGTCACAGGAAAGCGCCCCCAGTTCATAAGCGGCTTCGCTTCCCAGAATCAGCTGATTTTTGCCCGTTTCCCGGGCCGCGCGGGCCGGATTGCCCGGATAAATACGCGGCGTATACGGTGCCAGGCAGGCCTGCGTCTGGTCGATCACCGTGTCAAAAAAATTCATCACAGCTTTTCTTCCACATCCTTCTGGTCATGATAGGCCAAAAGCCGATTGTACAGCTTCTCTGCCATCTTCATATCCGCATTGGTAATGTACACCAGGAAGGTCAGCGCAAACAGCGCCACAATCACAATCAAAACGATCCAATACCAGGCCATCTATCTCACTCCTGTTCCATACCTTTCTGACGGGCGTATTCCGCCGCGCCCAAAGCACCCATGAGCTGCGGGTCCACAGGCAGTTCTGTCACCTTGATACGCAGCACATTTTCGATCGCCGCCTTCAGACCTTTGTTTTTGGCGCATCCGCCAGTCAACGTAATGTGATCTTTCGCACCGGCTTTTTTCGCCATGACAAAGCAGCGCTTGGCCACAGACTGCTGGATGCCCGCTGCGATCTCATCGCGGGGCTTGCCCTCGCCCACCAGCGTGATGACCTCGCTCTCGGCAAACACCGTGCACTGCGCCGTAATGGGAATCACGTTCTTGGCCGACAGCGACAATTCGGAAAATTCATCCAGCGTGCATTCAAACGCACGGGCCATGGCCTCGAAGAAACGGCCTGTGCCTGCGGCGCATTTATCGTTCATGGCAAAGTTCAAAACTGTGCCGTCCTGATCGATGGCAATACCTTTTACGTCCTGCCCGCCAATATCGATGATCGCCTTCACCGTGGGGTCCACCACGTGCACGCCCATGGCGTGGCAGGAAATCTCAGAAATGTTCTCCTGCGCCTGAGGCACCTTGTTGCGGCCGTAGCCGGTACCGATGAGGTATGCCAGATCGCCGATGCCGGACAAGCCGTCCACCTTGGCCACTGCCTGATCCAGCGCTTCCTTGGCGCTGATCTCGGAATTGATGCGGCTGCGGATGGTCACATCACTGACCATTTTCCCAGCCTCGTCCAGAATGACGCATTTCGTGTAGGTAGAACCCACATCGCACCCGCCGAAATATTTCATATTCACTCTCTCCTTTACCAAGTCAGGTCATCGTCGTAATCCACCAGCGTGGGGTCCAAAGGTTCGGCCCGGAACACGGTGGTCATATAGCGGTTCACACGGTCGCGCATGGCTTTGCGGGATACGGTCCGCGGGTCCATCAGATCGTGCTCGATCCAGATCAGGTGAATGCCGCGTTCACGCGCCTGCTCTTCGAACAGACCCTGCAGGCCGGCAAAGTTTTTGCACGAAACATGGTTATACATGAACACGATGTTCGCGTTGAACTTTTCGCACATCTTCCAGCATTCGTCCAGCGCATTCACATAGCCGCCGTTGGAATGAGAGCGCATGGTCATACGCTCGTAGCCACGGGCCATATCTACCAGAACTTTCTTTTTGTCGTGCTCGTCATAGTGGTGATAGGCCAGCATACATTCCATATCCACCAGGGTTTTGATGCCCCAGCAGTTCTGCGCCCAGTAGGTAAAGTTGGAATAGTAATGGGCCGGGCAGCTCCATACAATGGCCCGGTAACGGGGTTTGTCGTCGGTTTCCACCGAATGGGCATAGCCCTTTTTCATCAGCTTGTTTACCTTGGCGTCGTACTTGCACATTTTCGGGTCCAGCGAACTGGCGATCTGCATCTCGTATTCCCGGTGCAGTGCCAGCGCCGCGCCGCAAATCTGCGGATAATCGGTGCAGTTCACGTCCCACTTTTCGATCATGTAGTCGGATTCTTTGTTGTAGCGTTTCACGCCTTCAAAGAACGCGTCCCAGTCAAACTTGACGTTGAACTGCTTTTCAATGAACTCCACGCAGCCCCACAGATTCTTGACTGCGTATTCCTGCACTTCCGGCTCATTGAAGCGCTGCGGCGGCGTGATCTGATAGTTGGGCAGTTTGAAGTAGCGGTTGCTGTACATGGTGCTTGCCACCGAACCGTCGCAGGGCATGGAGCTGGAGACATAAGCCGCGCCCACCTTGGGATAATCATCCACCACGCAGCAGCCTGCCTCAGCTGCCGGCAAGGGGCACACGTCCGATGCAAGGCCATAGTGCTCAATGGCGTCGATGTAGTAGATGTTGGCCTGCTGGTCCACCTCACCGACCACAAAGATAGGCGCCATCTGAATGGGAATGCCCTTCAGCGTGGGGAATCCGTTCATGATCTGAATGGGCATCATCTCGTCAAAAATAACGGTTTTCGAGCGAAGTTCCGCAGCCTTCTTGGAATTGGGATTCAGGTTTTCATCCCGCTCCAGCAAATCGCGGATCATCCCTGCGGAATTCTGCAGAACAGCGTAAAACTGCTGATGGGTGTAGCGCAGTTCATACCCGCGCAGGCCGATGGTGTGACGGTCCAGAAACGCGGGGGTGGTGATGTAGGACACAAGCCACCGGTAGCGTTTCAAGCCGCGGAAGAACTGCGGCAGAACCGGCCCCAGCTTGCAGCCCAGCATTCCCAGAAGCCGCAGCCAGCATCCGTAATCATAAAGTGTGTCTTTCAGGCCTTTCCACTCGCGGCGCTTGGTGCAGCGGTGCTCGGCGGAATACAAATCGCCCAGGCCTTTTCCGGTTTTGGGATCATAGGCCATGTCACTTCACCTCCCGGTTTTTCTTCGCTTTGATCTTCTTGATCTCGATGCTCTCCACAAAGGCCTGCACGCGGGTGCGCAGCTGCCCGCTGGTGCGGGACATATACGGCCGGTCAATGGACAATGTGGGGATATTGTACTCGTTGTGCATCACATGGCTGGCCAGCGCGCGCTCGTAAGACCAGTAGGTGCAGAATTTGATCTGCTCGTAGATGATGCCGTCGGCGTGGTAATCCCGCGCCAATTCCGCCGCGAAATCCAATCGTTTCTGCACCTTGTGCTGCGCGCAGTGCCGCACGCACAAAGTTGTCTGCAGATAATTGCGGCAAACCTGCGTCAGGGCGTCCTCGTCCTCGGTCAGAACGATTTCCTGCCGTCCGGGGAAACTGCCGTAGCAGAACCGGTCAGCCACCACCAGAGCACCGCTGTCTTCGATCAGACTGATGAGCTCCGGGTCGTCGATCTCGGAACCTACGACCACCACTTTTGCACGGAACTTCTTTTTGGGGTCCGGCTCCCGCGTTTTCAATTCCTCCAGCGTCTCACGCAGCTTTTCCACCACCAGATCCTTGGGGCAGACATAGGTGGCCAGCGTCAAAATGTGGAATTCATATCCCGTGATGGTGGGGTTATTCAGCTTGCGGAAATTTCCGATCTCCGTGATGAGACGACAGATCTCGTTGTGGCGTTCAACCGCTTTGCGGATGGCCGCGTCCGACACGTCGATTCCATAATTTTCATGAAGCGGCTTCAAAATCTTGCGGGAAAGCTGCTCCCGCAGATGCGCCACGCAGTCTTCGTCGTCCGAACAGGGCGAGTCCAGATTGCACCAGAAAAAGCCTTTTTTCTCCGGATCACTCACGCCCAGAAGCTCCATGTTCTCCATGCCGCGGTTCATGCACTCGCACACGTCCACGCCGGCCATGGCGTCCAGGAATTTGTAGCCGCCCTCCAAACCGCGTTCCAGCAGTGCCCGCGCATATTCGCAGGTCGCGTTGGACATGTAGTACGTCGCAATCTCCATGGAGCCGGTGCGCGGCGCACGCAGCCGCACGGAAAAACATCCGTCCAGGTTCAGCAGCACTTCGGGCATATGATAGCAGGTATACCCCAGCGCCAGCCGCCCCTCGGCTTTGGCCTGCCGCACCAGATCGTTGTTTGCATCTTCCAGCAACTTTTCAAAATAATACAGATGTTTCAGATCTTTCATACCGCACCTTCTTTCCCTGTCAACTTATTGGATGCCCATGGCGGTCAGCGCCTTGCGCACACCCGTTACCAAATTGGAATCATCCGGCAGTTCCATCACGCTCTTGCCCTGCACATCACACATGGCCAGACGCGAATCGTCCGCGATCTGTGCCAGCACCGGTATGCCGCCCGTATCCACAAACTGTTCCAGCGCCGGGTCGTTAAAGCGGTTGATGATGACGCCGATCTCCTTGTACATCACCAGCTCATCCGCCACCTGCTTGATGGTGCGGATCACCTGTGTGCCCTTGCGGCTGGGATCCGTGACCAGAATCAAATGCGTCACGTTTTCCATCACACGGCGGTTCACCTGCTCGATGCCGGCTTCTCCGTCGATCACCACATAATCGAACTCGCCCGACACCATGCTGATCACAGCCTTCAGGTAGGAGTTGATGCTGCAGTAACAGCCAGCCGCCTCCGGCCGTCCCACCGCCAGGAAAACAAAGCCGTCTTTTTCCACCATGGCGTCAAAAATGCGGAACTTGGATTCGCCCAACAGTTCAATGGCTTTCTTCTTGCTTTTGTCCTCTTCTCCGGACGCGGTGATTGCTTTTCGAATGTCGTCAATGGTCTGAGTGACCTGCACATTCAACGCGGTCGCCAGCCCCACGGCAGGGTCTGCGTCAATGGCTAAAATGCGCGCCCCCGGATGATCGTGCACCAGCTGACGCACGATGGCCGCGGAAATGGACGTTTTTCCAACGCCGCCCTTTCCAGCGACCGTGATGATCACGTTCTCCATACTCTTCCTCCTTTATGCCGAAGAACCGGCTTCTAAATGTCAGTCATTATGACATTTAAGACCACAAAAAAACACGGCATCTATTTTTGGCCGTTTTTTAAACAATCGCCGCGGAAAGCTGCCACAAACAAATCACACAACTGGTCCATGCGCGCTTTCGCATCCTGCCGAAGGCTCCGGCGATCATAACTCATTTTCTCCATCACGCCTAAAATGGAATCGTAGGCGTTATAATACAGCGAAGCAACATCAATTTCGGAACTGATGGTTCCATCTTCCAGCCCGCAGCGAATCGCCCGCACCAAAGGGCTGTCGGAAATTTCAAACCGCTCCGGCGGCCAGTTCACATCCTCTTTCTCCCGGCCGGCAGAGCTGAGCGCCATCTCGGCATCCGCGCAAAAACGAATTTGCGCGGGATACTCTAAATACATATGCGAATAGAACATCAAAATTTGCCGAACCTGCTCGATGCCGGGCACCCCGCTGGCACATACTTTCTGTGCGCGCAGATTTGCTTCCTGCGTCATCCGGTCGTAATACAAATAGGCGGCCGCCTGCACCAAGTCCAGTTTTGTTTTATAATACCGGTAAACCGATCGTTCCGTAACACCTGCGGCCCGGGCAATGTCCGCCACGGTGGTTCCGGCGATGCCCTGGCACACAAAAACGTCCAACGCAGCCTGTACCACCCGCTGTTTGTTCTGCTCCCGAATTTCTTCCAGTGACATACTTCTGCCCGTTCCTTTCTTTATCCTCATTGAACCACAGTTTTTGTGCAAAGGCAATTTCTTTTTGCATAAAAGTTATTTTTTTGTCAATGTGCATTTGAAAAAATGCTCTTTTTTGTACACATTTTCCTGCAAAAAAGCACAAAGGCCCGTGCGGCAACGCCGCACAGGCTCTTGTCAGAACTTCAATATTCGCTTTACGCAATGCCCCCGGCCTCTTATCCCATCGCCGGAATCGGGAGTACCTTTCGATAAAATTTGACGATCATGCCCACCAGCACAGCGGACACCACTGTCCCCACGCCAATGCCGCGCAGCTCGTGAAAAAAGCACAGCGACAGCACGATTGCCAACGCCACTGTGGTCACATCAAAGCAGACTTTCACCGTTCCAAAGTCGCGGTTCGACACATGTGCAATGGCCTTCACCACTCCTTCACCCGGTACCAGCAGTGCGTTGGCCGCCACTTCCAGCGTAATGCCCAGTGCGAGAATCGCACAGCCGGCCAGCAGTGAAATGGTTTTGGCCACAACTGTTTCGGGCTGCATCCTGCTCAGCAGCAGCATACTGACGTCGATGACACCGCTGAAAATCAGGTTGACCAAAATTTGCAGATACTGGATTTTGGGGAATTTGCGGCGCAGCAAAAGTGCCTGTGTCAAAATGAACAGACAATTCAGAACGAACGTAAACTGTCCCAGCGTAGGTGAAAATTTCAAGCTTGCCACATACGGCAGACTCGAAATAGGGGACGTTCCCAAAGCGGCTTTCGTGATAAAGCTGATTCCGAAAGAGTTGATCACAAGCCCCAGAACGAACAGCGCATACCGCTGCACCCATTTTGATTGTTTCATGAAAAAAATCGATCTCTTTTCTTTTCAAAAATCACATAACATCTTTATTTTACCGCTTTTGGGCGGTAAGTACAAGCACACTGTGACGCCTCAGGGCTTGACAAACATCTCCTAAAAAGGTATAGTTTAAACAGTCTTTTTCAGGGAGGAACAACGATGCAGACAGCACTTCTTTATGCGGCTGCCGGAACCGGATTCACATTTTTGATGACGACTCTTGGTTCCTCGCTTGTATTTTTCTTTCGCAAACAGGCCGGCCACAATATTCAGCGCATCTTTCTTGGATTTGCGGCAGGCGTTATGATCGCCGCCAGCGTTTGGAGCCTTTTGATGCCGGCCATTGAGCAGGCGGAAGAATCCGGCATTCCCGGCTGGCTGCCTGCGGCAGGCGGACTGGTGCTGGGCGTAGCATTTTTGATGCTGATGGATTCGCTTCTGCCCCATTTGCATCCGGGTGCTTCGGAACCGGAAGGTGTACCTTCGTCCTGGCGGCGTACCACATTGATGGTTCTGGCCGTCACACTGCACAACATTCCGGAAGGCATGGCTGTGGGTCTGTCCTTTGCGCTGGCCGCACAGGCTTCCCAGGGCGGAACAGCTGCCCTCTCGGCCGCCGCGGCGCTGGCGCTGGGAATCGGCATTCAGAACTTTCCGGAGGGCGCCGCGATCTCGCTTCCCCTGCGGCAGGAGGGCATGAGCCGGGGCCGCGCTTTTCTGTACGGCAGCCTCTCGGGAATCGTCGAACCGATTTTCGGAATTCTCATTGTTCTGATTGCCGGTTCCATCCAGCCGCTGATGCCTTGGATGCTGAGTTTTGCAGCAGGCGCCATGCTGTACGTAGTGGTGGAAGAACTGATTCCCGAAGCGCATCTGGGCGAACATTCCAACACCGGAACGCTGGGTGTAATGGCAGGTTTTCTGATTATGATGATTTTGGACGTGGCACTTGGCTGAACGTTCAAAAACGGCATGACCCGATGGTCATGCCGTTTTTTGTAGCATTTCTGCAAAGCAGCTTTTTACCGTGTCTTTCGCGACCTGCACCCCAACGGCCGGAACAAAGCCCCCGGCAATGCCAGCACCAGCACAATGCCAATGGCAATGGCTGCAGCGATTTTCAGTGTTTCCACACCTTTTGCCAGGCACTGGCCTTCTTCCCCCATAATGAAATAATACACCGTATAATAGATTCCCGCACCGGGCACCAGAGGAAAAATGCCGCCCATAATAAAAACTGTCATGGGGCAGCGGCGCACCACTGCCAAAATGCGTGACAGCAGCGCCAAAACCACCGCCGCAACCAGCGATGCGGTCACCACGCCCTGCTCCATCTGAACCAGCAGCCAATAGGCGGCCCATCCCGCCATACCGGTCAAGCCGCACCAGGCCCACTCCTGCCGCGGCGCATGAAACAGCACCGCAAAAGCGACCACCGATACAAAGGAAACCGCGCACTGTATCAGAAACGCAAAAATCATAACACTACCCCCGGAATCAGCGCACACAGTTTCAATACAAAACCGACTCCCAGCGCGATGGATACCGCAATCAGCAGCGCCTCCGCCGCTCGAATGGTCCCGGACACATAATCGCTGTTGGCCACATCCCGAATGGCATTGGTCAGCGCGATGCCGGGGACCAGCGGGATAATTCCGCCGATGATGATCTTATCCAAACTGCATGTAACTCCCACCAAACGCATCATCTGCATCATGAGCACGCTTGCCATTGCCACCAGCACCGCACAAAGCGTATTGGAAATGAACTGACCGGCTCCGTTCTTTCCCAAAAACAGAACAAACGGCTGCAGCACGAGCCCCACCCAAAAGGCCGCAAAAGCGTCCCAGGCGGTACCGCCGAACAAATAGGCAAAGCAGGCCGTGCCCACACCGCAGGCAAACACCTGCAGCCAGACGGCGCTCGCCGGCAGGCTGCGCACATCTTCCAGCTCTTTTTGCGCCTGTTCCAGAGAAACTGCGCCGCCCGCAATGCGCCGCGACAATGCGTTGACCGCCATCACTCTGGACAAATGCACACTGCGGGTACGCACATAGCGCATTTCATTGACGCTGCCGCCCTCGCTTTTTTCCAGGGATACGAAAATCGCATTGGTCACTACGTATGCATGAATGTCGGGTGCACCATAGGCCCGACCAATGTGTTCAATGGTTTGCTGGACCCGGTAGATCTCGCCGCCGCTTTCCAAAAGAAGCTGGGCTGCGTCGGCGGCCAGGCGAGCCACCTGTTCCTGCTGTGCCAAACTGATCTCTCCTTCAAAAAAGGGAAAGCTTTCGGCTTCCCCTGAAAAACGCTTACTTTTTATCGCCCGGTGTGATCAAAGAGCGCCGCATTCCGGGCGTGATGGTCAGGCTGGCCAGATGAGGGAACGCCGCCCGAAAGTCCAGTTTTTCCTTATCCAAAACTTTCCGGCATCCCAGATCCAGAGTGCGGATTTCAGAAAGGCCGCGCAAAGGCACCAGACTTTTCAGCTGCACATTGTCCCAGGGACGGTTTTCCACAAGCAGATGCTCCAGCCCGTGCGCACCGGCCAGCGCCGAAAAATCGTTCACCCGCTTACAGCCTGTAAATGCGATGCCGCGCACCGCAGGCGTCGCAGACATCTGCCACAGCTCGCACAGATTCGGGCACTTCCACACACCCACCCACTGCAAATCATGTAGCATGGCCAGCGGGGCAAGTGTGCGCAGCTGCAAGCTGTCCCGCACGATCACGCAGACAGCATCCAGCCGTCCGCGCACCGCATTGGCCAGCGTGTCATCATCGACATTTTCCACGATCAAAGCCGGTTCCGCCGGAACATTACCGCCCAGTGCAAAGGGATAAAAATCCGGAAAACGCTCAATCAAATCCGGACTGACATGCAACGACATCTATTCACCCTCCCTGCATTCAGCGGGAACAGCGCTCCACAAACGCCGCACACCGCCGCGGAATCCCGCTTTTTCAAACAGGCGCTGCGCCTGTTCATCCCGGACATAAACAAAAATATCTTCATAGCCCCTGTCCGGCTGGGCCGCAAACTCCACCGCGGCCGACAAAACCGCCGCGCCGTAACCCTTTTGTCTCTGATTGGGCGCTGTGTACAGGCCCCACAGGCGAAATGCCGCGCCGTAACCCATGCCGAAACAGCAGCTGACCGGAATTTCCGCCCGGTTCAATGCAAAAAACACCCGTGCACCGGATTTGATCTGACGGTTTGCCACCAGAAGGCCATCCTCTCCGCCCCATTCGCGCACAAGCACTTCCCAGTTTCCTTCAAGGCGGGTCGTTATCATCTGCACCTTGCATTTCCGGCGCACCAGAAAAGGGCTGGGCTCCAGGCACTGCGTCAGCCTTCTGCATTCGTACTCTTTCACCGAGTAGCCCCGCTGTTCCAGCAAACCGCGGCACTCGTCCAGAGAGACGCTGTCGGGCGCACTGCACACCCGGCAAACCGCCCCTGCGCTTTTCAGCTTTGCCTCGATGGCGTCCAGGCTCTTGCCCGCGCCGTTCATTTGTTTCAGCACGCCGTAATTCGCCGCGGCAAATCCAGCCGCGCCCTCTGCCCAGAATACACGATATCCTTCTTTTTCATCATAAGAAAGATATTTTTTCGGGCAATGGATCTCATAGCGTTCGCCGTCCGTCATGTTCTGTCCTGCTTTCTGATGTTCGCCTGCACGATGCCAAAGGCCGGATACGTCCCATACAGGTAGTGGGCGATGGCTTCCATCAGGCGATAATCCTCTTCCGAATCGATGTCGATGATGCCGGTGTCGAACATCTCGTACATGCCGATCTTTCCATCCCACAAAAAGCCCGTTTCATTCTCCAGAAGGAACTTGCGGCCGAATACGTAGATGGAAGCATTCAAATCAAACACCGGCGGGGTCTGCTGCCGCGCCGTAAAATGATGATCGATCACACGCTTGGCATAGCCGTTCTCCAGTTTTGCCATGTTGAAATAAGGCGTGCGCCGGGCCGGGCATACGCTGAACACAAGGTCCAGTTCCGGGCGGCTTTTCTTCATCTCATACGCGCCGGACACATCCTTTTCCTGGCGCAAAGGACTGGTGATATCCAAATCAATCAGGTTCTCATACTGCCGGCCGGTCAACGCCTCCATCTGACGCAGGCTGTGCTGATACACCATCATTTTGGGCACCACGTCTCCGCAAAGTTCCTCAGGGCGGTGAAGCACCGTCACTTCCGGATAGCGTTTGGTAACCACGTCGATGAGCAGATCGCTGTCGGTGTTGAGACACACGTCCACGTGCAGCTCCGGGTGCTGCTCGATAAACAGCTGTGCCGCGGACAGACTGTAATAGCTCAGCGGCTGACCGTCGAAAATTTTCAAATTTTTGTTTTTAAAGCCCTTGCTGCCTGCCCGGCCGCAAATGGTAATGAGTACATTTTCCATGGTCAGATCTCTCCCAATGTCAATTTCAAAACATCCAGTGCCGTGGCGGGCGTATTTACGCTTTCGCCCGTGCCGTTCTGCGCATAATCAAGAAAATATGCCATCTCCCGCAAATACCGCTGATTGACCGGCTCGTCCCAATGCTCCACCGTGCCGTCAGCCAGGGTCAGCGTGCCCGCGCCGAAATCCGCGACGACTGTTCCTTCTTTGCAGAACAATTCAATGCTCCGCCGATACTGCCGGCCGAAATAATCCAAATGGACCTCTGCCAGCATGGTGGGATACCGCGCAATGTACACGGACAAATCATCGGAATCAATTTCCAGATCGCTGTAGGTGCCTTTGAAATGATGCATTTCCAGCGGCTTTCCAAACAGTTCCACCAGATAATCCCACTCGTGGATCAGATCGATGGTCACGCCGCCGCCCATCTCCCGGTGAGCAGAATATACCGTGCGGTAATCCACACCGGGGCGCCAGTCCGGCAGGTACGACGAGCAGATCACCCGGACCGAATAGGGCCGAAGTTCCGGAAGGCGGCGTTTCAGCGCCAGCATCACACCGCACCAGCGCATGGGCGCGGCCACATACGCCTTTTGTCCGGGCGCAAGGCATTGTTCCAGGTCAGCCTCTGTGCGGTCGAAAATCGGTTTTTCAATGAACAGCGCATCGGCCTTGCCCCGCAGCATGCGCAGCGATTCAAAATGCAGGCTGGTGGGATTGGTGATAAACGCCGCGTCAAAATGCTCCTGCCCGCTGAGGGCGCGCATCTCACCGGCCAGCAGCGCCTGTGTGGCGACGGGGAGTTCCCGCCCGGAAGACCGAAGCGCCCATGCTTCCACCGGAATGCCCTTCTCCGCGGCCACCGTGTGCAAATTCTGCAAATGCCTGGTCCCAATGGAACCAAGGCCCACAAACAAAACTTTCATACTCCGCCTCTTTTTATGCGTTTTCGATGCGCTCGATCAGCTCCAGCACCGCTTTGTCTTTTTCAAAGCTCCAGCGCGGCTGCTGGGTGCCGTCCAGCACCCCGAAGAAATTCACGATCTCGTCGCCGTAAGCATTCTCCACAATGTTATCGGAATAGCGGGCGTCATGCTCGAAGCTTTCATAGGTCTGCACGGGCACTTTGTCCTTGGCCGCAGCATCGTAACGGGCCAGTGTTTTGGGGTTGCCCTCCCAGAACAGGTGCAAACCTTCGCCGAACACCTCAAAATTGCGCACCGCTTTCGGGCTGACCACGTCTACCGCCAGAATTCCCTTGACACCGTTCTCATGGCGCAGCGTTACAAAATACGTATCGGGGTAATCAATTTCCAGCTCGCTGAGCTTGTCCTTTTCCACATACACATGTTTCACCGGGCCGAAAGCATCCAACAGCCAGGGAAGATCAATGGCAAAAATCTCCCGCACGCCGCCGGTGCGCTTATCGCCCACGAAAAAGTTTTTGTAATTTTCCCAGGGGTGCCAGTCCGGCAAATACTGACCGATGTGGTAAATGTAATTGACCGGCTTTTCAAATGCCTGAACCTGTGCCTTGATGTACTGGGTCTCCGCGCGATAAAGCATGGTGGATGAAAGGAACAGCGGCACGCCCTTTTCAGCCGCCTTGGCCGTGAGAGCGTCATAGCCGTCACTGACCAGATTCAGCTCGGTGAACACCGGCAGGCCCGCATCCAGCAACTCGTCAATGATTTTTGCATGAGTGATGGGAGCGGTGCACACAAAGGCACAGTCCGGATGTTCCGCGGCCAGCGCCCCGGAAATGGAATCGTATGCCCGGATTCCCAGGTTCTCGGCCTCTTTGCGGCGGGATTCGGTCAAATCCACACCGCACAGTTCTGCGTCCGGCTTCACGCTGCGCAGAATGCGGCCCCGGCGCTTGCCCATACTGCCCAATCCAACGATCAATACTTTCATCTTTCTGTTCCCCGCTTTCCCGTGATTGTCAAAGGGTACCAAGCGCCTTGTAAAAGTTGCCGTACCCCACAATGGTATAAATCAGGCCGGTCTCGGTCTCGGTATACAGGCACCCGGTCTCCGGTGCAGCCAGGATGCGCACTTCGCCCGCATCTGTCAAAAGCGTGATGCGAAACATCTGCCCATAGCCTGCATACGGCAAATCCGTCTGCCAGCTTGGAACGCACGACGTGTTCTGCAAAAGTTCCAGAAGCTTGTCGGTCTGGCTTTCGGTGAGCTCCACCGGCTTTTCCTTTTTGCCCGGCACACGGCTGGACAATGTCACGCTTTGCACCTGGTCGGTCTGTGCCAGCGACGCGGGCCAGTAGGCCCAGGCACACAACCCCAGAACGACCGCAAAGGCTCCGCCCAGACTGATCACGCGGCGCAGCAGAGATTTCCGGCGTTCCTCATCGGGCTCGCGGCGCCGCTTGATCTCCGACAGAATCAGCGTAACAAGCAGGACTACAGCAAGTCCCAGCAGCGCCAGCAGGCACAGACGCAGCGCCGTGGTGATCATGCCATCAAAAAACTCCGGTGCCTCCAACTTCTGGCGGCCCCACACCTTCCACACCGTGCTCCAAATTTCCTTGCATTTTGCAAGCAACGCTTCCATGGGTCATTCTCCGTCGTAAAAAATTTTGGGTTTTCCGCAGCGCGGACCGGTCAAAAAGCACTCCATTCCCCGCACCATGCGCAGGCTGGTCTCGCCGCCGTTGTAGGGGCTGACCGTGGTTTTCGCCAGTTGTGCAAACTCCGGCGTAAGCGCTTTTTCCACCGCAGCGCGGATTGACGCGGCGTCCGCTTCACAGCAGATCACATTGGGGCACAAAATGCGCCCTTCCTGCCGGCGGCCGATGTTCACCGCAGGCACACCCAACGTAGGCGTTTCCACCACGCCGGAAGAAGAATTTCCAATAACCGCCGCACAATACTTCATGGCGGACAGGTACCGCAGCACCCCCAGACTGGTGAACGCCTTATATCTCTGCGGATGAAGCGCACAGATCTCATCAATGCGCCGGTTGATGTCCGCTCCGCCCGCATCTGCATTGGCCTTGGTAAAAATTACGTGCAGCGGCACATTTTCCAAAGCGTGCAGCAGTTCGTCAAACTGCCCGACCGGAGATGCACCGCCCGCGGTTTCCGGATGATACGTCACCAGCGCATAGGGTTGCTCCAACGAAAAGTCAATGCTCTTTTCCAAATCCGCCCGGCTCAGCAGCTTCATATTGCGCAGATTTTCATCGCCCAGACCGCCCACGTTCTCCACCGTGGCGGGGTCCTCTCCCATCCGGATGACCCGGCGGGCATACTCCTCGCAGGCTGGAAAGTGCAGGCTGGCCATTTTGGTCAGACAATGCCGGAAATAATCATCCGCCGCGCCGTGCGTAACGTCGCCGCCGCTGATGTGGATCAGCGGAATCTCCAGAAGAGCCGCCGCCTGCCCCACAGCAAAAATCTCGTACCGGTCACCCAATACCAGCACCGCGTCGGGCCGTGCCTGAGAAAAATAGTCCACAAAACGATCCAGCGTGTAAGCAACGGTCTTTGCCGTGGAGAGCGCACTGCCCGTACCGAACTTCAAAATGTCGATGCGCGCATCGATGGGGGCTTCATCCGCCTCCACCTCCGCCACGGTATGGCCAAATGCATCGCTCAGATGAGCGCCCGTGACCACCACGCTGGGGCGCAAAATCTCGCTCTGTTCCATCTTTTTTACAACGCCCCGCAGCAGGCCCCACTCCGCGCGGGTGCCTGTTACCACACAGACCGTTTTTTTCATGGTCATTCCCTCACAACTCAATTTTCTCGTCCTCGGCAAAATCCCGCTTGGCCGTTTTGCCCAGAACTTCGTGCCAGCGCATGGGGCTGACTCCGTCGCCCGGACGCTTGGTGGTGATGTTCTCCTCGGTGAACACCTCACCCTTTTGGATGGGTTTCGCTGCTACGATACTTTTGCGGGCAATGGCTTTGTTTTTTGCCTCGCTGGGGCTGACGTGCTTTTTGCCGTCGCCCAAGGCCTTTTCCACATTGCGTACAGCACGCACCATGGCGGCCAGCTCATCCGGCTCCAGGCTCGCCTTGTGATCCGGACCTTCCATATTGCGGTCCAGCGTGAAATGTTTTTCAATCACACAAGCGCCCAGCGCCGCAGCCGCAATATCCGCCTCGTAACCCGTGGTGTGGTCGGAATATCCCACCGGCAGGCCGAACTGCTCCTGCAGGTCATACATGGCGGTCAGGTTGGCGTCCTCAAAGGGCGTCGGATACTCCGTGTTGCAGTGCAGCAGGGTAATCTGCTCGGTACCGCCCTCTTCCAAAACGCTCAGCGCGTCTTCAATCTCGCTCAGCGTGCTCATGCCGGTGGACAAGATCACCGGCTTTTTGGTGGCGGCGATTTTTTCCAGATACGGCAGATTGGTGATCTCACCGGACGGAATTTTCCACACGGAGAGGCCCAGTGTATTCAGGAAATCAATGCTGGGCAGATCAAAAGGCGTAGAGAGGTATTCAATGCCGATCTCATCGCAATAGCGTTTCAGCTCCGCATGGCCGTCAAACCCGAAATGGATGCGGCGGCACATGTCCAGCTGACTCTCCTGCGCGCCGGTCTGTTCCTTCTGATACTCGGCCTTCTCGGCAAATTTGCTGATGACCAGCTCCGGAATAGCCGTTTGAAATTTTACGATGTCCGCGCCGGCCTTTTTTGCCGCCAGCGCCATTTTTTTCGCCAGTTCCAGGCTTCCGTTATGATTCACGCCCGCCTCAGCGATGATGCAGATGGACATGAGATTCTCCTCCTTTATTTTTCTTTCTGCCAAAGAGCCACAGAGCCGCCAGCATTGCGGCTGCTGCAGCCGAAAGGCACAGTCCCCAGGTTGCGCCGGGCACCGTCCAGCCCAATTCCAGGCTTTGTTCTCCGGCGGTCAGCTCCACGGCACACAACCCGTCGGCCAGCCGGTGCACAGAAACAGGCTGACCATCTACCGTACAGCGCAACGCCTGAGACCAGGGCACGCTGATCACATACAGGCTCTGGCCGTCCGCCTGCACCTGCGCGCGAAACGTGCCGATTTCCAGCTGTGTCTGCTGCACGTTTTGCGACGCACGGTCGCAAAATGCCTTCAAACGTCCGGTATCCAGCACACAGAAGCGAACACCGGTCAGCTCCATCTCCTCGTACACGGCCTGTACCTGCGCACGCACTGTGTCACCGGCACTGTATTCTCCCAGGCACACCACGCCCCAAGTATACCAGATACCCGGCTGCGCGCCCACCGCGTCTGGAATTTCCACCGGGAGTGCTTCATCGCCTTCCCACACGGCATAGACAATTCCATCCTTTGGCACCGAAGCGGTATACTCCTGCTGCCCGGTCAAACGCCCCGTAGGACCTGAAACCGAAAGGTCTTCCAGCAGCAGCGCGTCCTCTCCGCTGAGAGCCCGGAACAATGCATTCTGCACGTCGAACACATCCTGTCCCTCTTCACAGACGGGAATCGTCTGTTCCAGTGCCTGCACGTCTGCGAAAAAGCCAACCGGAAGAGCATACGGATTCTGCCACAACTGCAGAGATGTCTCTCCCGCCTGCCCTGCAAATACATAGTGAGGCTGAAGCGAATCGCCCTCCCGCGCAAGCAGGTATTTCAAACCGATCAGCGCCTCGCCAAAGGCGGTCCCGCCGGACCGGTAACCGTTCAAATCCGAAAAGCCCATGGCGGACAGCCAGTCGGTGTTGGCAGAGTCCTGTGTGGAACCAAAATGGGAAACACCGTGATATCCCAGCAGCATGGGGTCGTTGTAGCTGCGCTGAAACGTCTTTTCCATGCGCGCGCCTTCGTCCAGGTGCTCGGTATATTCCACGGCTGCAGACGTCTCATCGTAAAAATCCAGATAATCCTGACGGGGATACTGCTCAAACCGGCTCAGCACATCAGCGCTGTTCCAGGTCAGTTCCAGCACACACAAAACGCCGCACACGACAAGCGCACCCGCGCGCACCGCACGCCGGGAAGCACGCAGGCACACAACGCAAACCGCACCGACCGCACACAGTGCCCCGCCTGCCACAAACAACGTGGCAGTGTACCACTCGTGGCGCACCAGAAAGCAAACCGCCAGAAAGCCCAGGCCCGCGCCGCCCGCACACGCAAGGCGCCACGCATTGAGACAAGGGCTGACCAGCGCACGTCCCGCCAAAAAACACAGCCAAAAAGAAAACAAAAAAGAATTGCGGTAAGGGAACCACACCGGCGGCGTCAGCCCGTGGAACAACAGCATTAAATCCCTGCTGTACAGCGAGGCAAACAAAATGCCCAGCACTGCGGCACTGGCCAGCTTCTCCCGAAGTGAAATTCCTCTGGCGCAGAAATACACAATGACCAGCACCACCACCAGCGTGCCGCAATACACGTTGGGCAGCCCTGCCTCCACATTGCTCCAGTCAAAATTGCCCGGCATCAGCCGATAGAAAAATTCACTGGCCTTGAAGCTGGTTTCTCCGGTGATGGAAAAACCGCCCGACATGCCTTTGTTCTGCTGCACATCCAGCAGCGCCGGAACCAAGAGGAAGGCAGGCAGTCCTCCGCCGCACAGCGCGCCGAACCCGAAGCCAACACAGCGCCGAACACAGGTGCGCCCATCCAGTTCATGGCCGCCGGCCCACAGTTCCCAAAAAAAGTACAGCACGCAAAAAATGCAGGCCATGTAGGCAATGTAAAAGTTGGAAAAAATCGCCAGTGCCAGACTGACGGCGAACACAAACGGCCGCCCTGTGCGGCACAGCGTCCAGATACCGTAACACACCAGCGGAAGCAGCAGCCACACGTCGTGCCACATGATGTTCTGGGAATACACAAATGCCCAGGCGCAAAAGGCATAACCCAGCGCAGACAGAATCGCCCGATGGCGAAGCTGCGGAAAGCGGCGTTCCAGGAAAAAAGCCATCGCCGTACCGG
This sequence comes from Ruthenibacterium intestinale, assembly GCF_040096265.1. Classification (NCBI taxonomy): domain Bacteria; kingdom Bacillati; phylum Bacillota; class Clostridia; order Eubacteriales; family Oscillospiraceae; genus Ruthenibacterium; species Ruthenibacterium intestinale. The sequence continues at coordinate 15,717 of NZ_JBBMFA010000084.1, read as the reverse complement.
CCGCAGTCACCTTGCACAACAGAACCAGCGCCGCGATCTCGGTGTAATACCGGGGATCAAAGAAAAAATACAGCACATGGAAAGGGCTGGCGCAATAATAGGCCAGAATGCCCATCAAATTTCCGCCCAGGCCCTTTTCAAAGGTATAGCCCCAGCCGGAGAACCCATCCAGAAGAGAACGGCGCATGTGGGCGAAATAGTTCAGATACTGACCGCCCAGATCGCCGGTCACTACCGTATTGGGGCCGAAGGGCCATACACCCAGCGCCACATACACCGCGCATACCATTCCCGCGCACAGCAGCGCCGTCACAGCCAGAATCCTTTTTTCACTCCAGCCCTGCTTCATCGAATCCGCTTCGCTCCCTTTGGGCATCGCCCGTTTGTTCATTGCTGCTCCAGACGGCGCCGCATGTTGTCCAGCTCTTCCAGCTGGCCCATATCCATCCAGCTCTGCTCGCTGACGGGGTAAACGCCCACCCGGCCGCCGCCCTGACGCACACGGTCGATCAGGTCTGTGAACGGCGTCGGCGTATCCGGCTCGATCATGTCGATCACCTGGGGCTCCACCACATACACGCCCGTGTTGGTGAGGAAGTTCATCTCCGGCTTTTCCTGAATGCGCTCGATCACACCGTCAGCGCCCAGCTCCACCACTCCGTACGGAATGGTAAAGTGCTTTACCGCGCACACCATGGTGATGGCATTTCCGCCTTCCTTGTGGAACTTGTAAATATCACCGAAATCCGCGTCCACCAGAATGTCGCAGTTGGTGAGGAAAAAGGTGGAATCGATGCGCCCCTTCAGCAGGCTCAATCCGCCGCCGGTGCCCAAAGGTTTGTCCTCATCCACATAGTCCACTTCGTAATCTTTCTGCAAATCGTTGAAGTAAGACTTAATCATGTTTTTCTTGTAGTTGACCACCAGATAAAAGCGGCTGCAGCCCACGTCGGTAAACCGATGAATGATATGTTCCGCAATGGGCAGCTCTCCCACCGGGATCAGGGGCTTTGGGAGAATTTTTGTGTACGGATACAGCCGGGTTCCAAGGCCGCCGGCCATCATCACCACCGGCACGTCGGTGCGCTCCGGGGTTTCAATGTCCAGCCCGTCGGCAAACACCACGTCCTGAATGCGGCCGGCCCGGTCCAGCAAAGGCAGCGCGCTGATGGCGTTTTCCTTCAAAATCCGGCGCGCCTGACTGCGCTGCTCCATGGGAAGCGCTTTGGGGTGATAATTCGCCATGCCGCTGACCGGTGCCTCCAGCTTGCCGCTGGCCAAAATATACCGGCGCACATCGCCGTCTGTCAGGGCTGCCTGCAAAACGCCGCGGTCCGCCACAAACAGCACCCGCAGACCCGTCTCGTCCAGACGGCGCATTGCCTCCAGCACACTGATGGACCCCTCAATGAGAATATCCTCGATTTTCATAAAAAATCCCCCGTGCATTTATTCGGTGCTCAGCCCTGGGACAGCTCCAGCAGCACATCCACCACGCGCTGGGCATCCTCTTCGGTGAGGCTGGTGGAACAGGGCAGGTTCACGATGCGGTCCAGATAATGACGCGCCAGATCCGTGCCGTAGCTCTCGTTGCGCGGATAATCCGCCTGATCCTGAATCAGTCCCCAGATAGGACGGGTCTGGATCTTGCGCTCAGCCAGCCGGCGGATGATCTCATCCCGCTTCAGAGGATGCTCGTCGTAGACATACAGACTGTAGAACCACTTGTTGGAACGCACACCCTCACGGAACGGCATGATGCCGTAGTGACCTTTGCCGTTCAAACGCTGGAAATAGAAATCATACATCCGGTTCTTGTGCTCAATGAAGCCCTCCAGCTGTTCCAGCTGCGCCAGGCCCATGGCCGCCTGCACGTTGGTCAGTCGGTAGTTGTAACCCACCTCATCGTGCTTATAATTCAACTCGTCGGATTTTGCCTGCGTCGACAGGTGCTTCATATGCGCCAGATACTCCGGATTGTTGGAAACCACCATTCCGCCTGCGCCGGTGGTGATGATTTTGTTTCCATTGAAGCTGTAAACGCCGATGTCACCCATGGTGCCGGCGTATTTTCCCTTGAAGGGGCCGTCGGTATAATACGTGCCGAGGGCTTCGGTGGCATCCTCAATCACAATCAGATTGTACTTTTTGGCAATCTCCAGCAGACCGGGCATGCTGGCCATGTTTCCGAACACATGTACGACCACCATGGCCTTGATGTGCGCTCCGGTGCGCTTGTTGATGCAGCGGCCATCCCGCATTTCCGCGTTGGCTTCCAGATACTCCCGCACCAGCGTGGGGCAGATGCACAGGCTGTCGCCGCAGCCAATGAAGATGGGCTGCGCGCCCGCATAACGGATGGGGTTCACTGCCGCGATGAACGTCAGCGTGGGGGCGATCACCTCATCGCCCGGTCCCACACCCGCGGCCAGCATTGCCAGATGCAGTCCGGACGTGCCGGAGTTACAGGCCACGGCGCCCGCGGCACCTACGTATTCGGCAATGGCCTTTTCAAATTCGGGCACCTTGCTGCCGCCGGTGGACACCCACTCGCTGACCACAGCGTCGTTGACATACTCCTTTTCGTTGCCGCAGAAATTGGGCACAGACAAGGGAATAAATTTCGGTTCCATGTTTATTTTCCTCCCTCTCGCCGGGCGGCGCTGTGCAAACGCAGGGCCAGGGCGGCGGCATATTTCAAAATTGCGGCGCTCAAAGCGGGCACCACCAAAAAGCTCAGCGCCCACGTGCGCGTAGGCGTAAACCAACTCAGAAAACTGCGGGGTTCGTTGAAGGTAATGCTCTCCACATCAAACCGCAGGCCGTAATAAATCCCCGGATCGATGCGCAGGCCATAGATATCTCCGTAAGGCAGTGTGAACGTATAGCTTCCGTCATCTTCCACGTGCGCCCACACCCGGCACCGGGCGTCAAAATCCTCCATGCCCTCGCGCGGTTTGTAGAACAGGCAGAACTCTCCCGGCTCCATGTTGGTGAAGTTGAAGCGAACCGTCACCGTCCGAACCGTTTTAGGCGGATCCTTCATGACCATGCGCGGGTCCACGCTGATGCTCACATAGCTGTCCGGTCCGGTCTGCTCCAGGTCCGTCAGTTCAAAATCGCTCATGGAAACTTCCATGGGGGTCACATTGCCCAGCGCCCGCTGCACCCGGTCTTCCACATATCCGAACAGCGGCCAAAGCAGGCTTCCAGCCAGAAACACCGCATAACAGAACGCCAGCAGCCGTTTATCGTTTCGGAACAAGGATGCGCCCCATTGTCTCAGCTTTTTCAATCGCGGTATCCTCCTCCCTCGACCGGCTCAAAGCGCATCGCATCGCCTGTACCCACAATGCGGTACAGCCGAGCCTCGCTCTCCAGCCCGTCAGTGAACAGGTCCGCATACGTATCGATGAAGACCTCGTCAATGTCATCCAGGTAAAGCGCCGTGCACCCGGTGGCCTCCAGATAGGCACACAAAACATCAGGCGTCAGTGTCTTGCCGATGAATGCCTCCCGATCTTCCGCGGGATAATCCGAGGAAAAGGCGCCTTCACGAATCTCGAAATCCGCGGAAAGCTGACCGCCGCCGAAGCTGTAATCCAACTGCACGTCCGGATAAAACTCATAGTAATGAATGAACCAGTTCTTGCCGTCGTCGCTCTGGCTGACATAGAACACCCGGTCGTCTGAAGTCAGGAACTGTTTGGCCTGCTCCACCATGGCAATATCCCGTTTGCGCCCGGCAAAATATCCGTCGGAATAATCCACCACCGACAGCTGCGGCTGTACAAAACTGGTCACGCGCCAACCGCAGCCCAGCGTCAGCGCCAGCAGAAATCCCGCGCCCACACTGGCCGGCTTCGCCTGTTTCAGGCTGCGCAGCAAAAACGCCAGCGCCGCGATGAACCAGCCGATGTAATAGGGATAGATGTACCGGTTGTAGCTGCTCAGCGCCGCGGCCTCGGCCTCCTTGAACACATACACATAGGTGAAGCCCGTAAAAATATAGAACGCCGCGAATCCCAGCACGCTCCACAGGGCGAACCAGCCCACCGCTTTGCGGCCCCGCTTGTCCTCATAGACAAAGGCCACTGCCAGAACCAGCAGGATCACCAATGTCACGATGAGACCCGAGCCGTTGAGATAGCGGCCCACGGTCCCGTCCTGCGAACCGACGCTGAACATGGTCAGCTTGGTGGAGTAAAAAGCCTGGGCCATATTGCCCATGACCTGCACAAACTTTTCGCTCTTGTTGGGACTGAAAAGCTCCACTATGCCTGTGACCACCATCTGCACCATGCCCATGTTCTGCTCACCGCCGATGTCAAAGCGGTTGGCCCCGGTGACAGCGCTCATATGGGCCGCCCATCCGAAGAACGCAGCAACAGGCGCTGCCACCATGGATACGATCCAGCACCATTTGGCTCCGGTGCCCCGCAGGCGTGCAAAACGCACCTCGCCCTTTTCCAAAAACAGCAAATCAAAGCAGATCAGTGCTGCAGCAATCAGGCACAGCGCAAAGCCCATGTCCTTGGAAATACATTCCACGGTCACCCCCATCACCGCGCACAGCAGCACAACAGGCGTCTTCTCCTTTGCCAGGAAATACACCACCAGCGGTGCGCCGAACAGCAGTCCCATGGGAATATCCGCATAGCTGCACATGTAAAGCGGCGACACGTTGATGTCCCGCTGATACATGGTCATCAAATAAGGCACCATGCACAGCAGCAGTGCCGCGGGCACCGCCAGGTTCCAGCGCCGCCGTTCCAGCGTATACAGTCCTGCTGCAAAAATGGCAAACATCAGAATATCGTACGCCGCAAACACCTTCCACGGCGCAAAGGACGTTCCCAAAAACTGAAACGCCTCATCCAGCATCACAAGGCCGGGCACGTAACTGGTGACCCGCAGGCCCTGGGGCTGGAAGGTATACAGCTGACCGGTGGACTTAACCACCTTGGGCGCAATGCCCCAGAAGCTGAATTCATCCCACTCCATAAACAGCGGCTGACGCACGGCAAACACCGCGATCACCGCCACACTGGCCACCAGGAAAAACGCCGTGGATGGCGTGATCAGCTCTTTCCAGCGAATCTCGCCGCGCTTGCGGACCAGCCACACCAGGGCCAGAACCGCTGCCGCAAACCACAGGATTCCCGCGGGAAACAGCAGGTTGACACTGGCCAGCACGCTATACCACAGAATGGTGGCATACAGCACGAACAGCGGGCTGATGCCCGCCGGAACATTCCATTTTTTCGTGCAGAAAATGCAAAGGCAAACGAGCGCCCCAAAGGTGACCATGCACCCGGCGCCCTGCAAAAAAGCTTCCAAAAAAGCAACTCTCCTTCTCTTCGGCAGCGCCCGCTCAGGGCACGATGCAGACCGGACCGATGAAATAGTGCTGCGCCAGCAGCACCGCGCTGAGCACCGCGAAAAAGGCGCAGACGCTCAGTCCCAGATGAAACGCCTTTTTTCCGCCGGCGCGGGTCGTTTCAAACACATGGCTCAAAAGCGCCGCCAGCAGCACAAACAGCATCAGGAATGCAGGCAGCAGATAACGCGCCTGCACCCCCAGCACCCGCACCATGGCCACCGGCGTGTATGTGATATACTGAGCGGCCAGCACACCGCCCGTATACAGCACCGCCAGGCCGAACAACCCCAGCGAAGGCCGCAGCGTCAAACTGCTTTTTTCGTGTACCGACAGGGCCGACGCAAAGGCCAGCACCACCGGTGACAGCATGGACACCAGACCAATGTTCAAATCCATTGCGCCGAAGCTGCCCAGCAGCCCCAGGAACAAATTATTTTCGTACAAAGTGCCCAGGAACACCATGGCTGTGCGAGGCAGATTCTGCAGCACAAAGCGAAGCTGCTCACCCATGTTCACTGTCTCACCCAGCATGCGGGCTTCCTCGTAATTGGTGCGGAAGGCCTGTCCATACCATTCCACGCCCACGGTCACCAGCACCGCACACACCAGAACGACCACCGCCACCTGCCATTTTTTCCAGCGGGCCTTCCACACCCGGGTGGGCAGGATCAGCGGAATGACTACCCAGAGCAGATTGATCCAGGGCTTGACGGCGTTCATCAGCGCAAACGATGCCAGGAATACCGCCAGATCTTTGTTTCGGATCTCGTCCACACAGAAATAGCTGGCAGTTAAATAATAGCAGCCCAGCATCAGGGCGTCGTAGTTGCAGGAAGCGCCGATATACAAACTCAGCGGAAGCAGCATCACCGCCAGGAACACCGGCTTGTAGCGCCGGCAATTGCGCAGGGCCAGCCAGCACAACAGCGCATACACCGCCAGATTGGCCAGGCGTCCGGCATAAAAGCAGCCCAATGCCCCAAAGCCCACAACCCGCGCCAGCACCATGGCCAGCGCCTGCGGCAGATACGGCAGTACCTGCTTGATTTGAGACTCCCGCACCACAGGTGCGCTCGCCTCTGTTTTCATTTGCTCGTACAGCGAAAAATGGTCTGCCAGACTCACTGTCTGTCCGTTTTGCTGTTTGATGGCATAGTTTTCGCTGGACCCGCCGCCGTTTACATTTCCGGCGGCATCATGCTCCAGCCAATAGGTCGTATTGCCATTGGCCCACGCACCGGGGAACGCCGCCAGCAGCGCATCCACATCCGGGCTGAACGTCCGTTCGCCGTCAAAATCAAACCGGCCCAGGCTCACCGCATAGGCACGCAGAAAATGTTCGCTCTCATCCGGCGCCTGCATGGGCGGATTGGCAAAGCAGAAACACAAGCCGCACAAAAACACAGCCAACGCGGCGCGGGTGTCGAAGTTTTTCACAAACCGAACCACCAGCCAGGCCGCCAGCACCACTGCCAGCGCCAGCGCACACACAGCCAGCGTCATGGGAACCGGCGCCACCGCGTCAAAGCCGTAAAATACGCGCCAATAATAGACCACACCAATCCCGCACACCACGGCGGCCAGCGCCGCCAGGCCCCAGCCCAGTGTGCCGTTCAGGTGCAGCATCTTCGGTTTTTCACCGTTTTGCTTCATCAAATTCTCCAAAAAGTATTTTTAAAGTAAATATTACAAACTGTAAACGCCTGTGCGAAACGAATCCATATGCTCCCGAATCCAGGCAATGGTCTCAGCCAGGCCCTGTTCAAAGGTATAGGCCGGTTTCCAGCCCGTCATCTGACGCAACTTGGTGGCATCGCCCAGCAAACGGTTGACCTCACTCTTTTCCGGGCGCAGGCGCTCGGATTCGCACACGATCTTCGCCTGGGGATTGATCTGACGGATCAGCTCATTGGCCAGATCGCCAATGGAGATCTCCTGACCGGTGGCAATGTTGATCTCCTGACCGACAGCAGCCTCGCAGTCGGCAATGGCCATGAAGCCGGCCGCCGTGTCCTTCACATAGTTGAAATCCCGGGTGGGGGTCAGGCTTCCCAGCTTCAGCTCCTGTGCACCGGAGAGCAGCTGTGTAATGATCGTGGGGATAACAGCCCGTCCCGACTGACGGGGACCATAGGTGTTGAAGGGCCGCACAATGGTGACCGGCAGTTCAAAAGAGCGGTAGAAGCTCTCGGCCAGCCGGTCCGCGCCGATTTTCGTGGCAGAGTAAGGGCTCTGGCCCTGGAAGGGATGGTGCTCGTCGATGGGCACATACTGAGCAGTCCCGTACACCTCGCTGGTGGATGTCACCAGAAGGCGGCGGGTGCCCACATCCCGGGCCGCGTTCAGCACGTTCAGCGTGCCTTTGATGTTGGTGTCCACATAGCTGTCCGGGGAATGATAGCTGAAGGGAATGGCGATCAGAGCCGCCAGATGATAGACGATCTCCTGTCCTTTCATGGCCGTGCGCACGCCGTTGGGATCACGAATATCCCCCATAAATACTTCGATCTCGTTTTTGATTTCGGGCGGCAGCGTGTCCAGCCAGCCCCATTTTCCAAAGGAATTATAATAACAAAAGGCCTTTACCTTTTCGCCCTTGCGAACCAGTTCTTCCGTCAGATGGCTGCCGATGAAACCGTCGGCGCCCGTCACCATTACGGTATGTGCCATACTACCTCTCCTTATCGTGCATGGTGCAACATGCAATACTCGGTTATTAGTATACTATAAATGAGGCGCCAATTCAATAAAAGTTCGTCTGCGGGACAAAAGACGCCCCCCTTTGCTTTACAAACAGAGTCTTTACATCTATAATAGTAAATTGGTCTTGTGTGGCCAAACCAGACAAAGGAGAGCTTTCATGACCCTGACAAGCGTGGGCTACGCGCTGTTTTTCGCGCTGGTAGCCATTCTCTATTTTGCCCTGCCCAGGCGGTTTCAAAACGGTGTTCTGCTGGCAGCGAGCGTGGTATTCTACTGTTTCAACCTGCCCGGTGCCGAATTAGCGGATGGTTCCGCCCGCCCGCTGTGGCTTCGGCTTCTGCCGCTGGCAGTGCTGGCATTCAATGTTGTGTTCACTTTTTTTGTTGCGCGTGCCATCGGGGCAGCCAAAGACGCACGCCGCAAACAGCTTCTGGCCCTTGGTGTGTGCGTCAGTGTGGCGGTGCTGTGCTTTTTCAAGTACTGCAACTTCTTTCTGCCCACACTGTTCGGCTTTACGGCGGTTTCCTTCCCGCTGCCGCTGGGCATCAGCTTCTACACCTTCGCGGTGATCAGCTATCTGGTGGACGTGTATTACAAAGCAACGGAACCGGAGACCAACTTCCTCAACTGGGCGTTGTTCGTCTCTTTCTTCGCCACCATTACATCCGGCCCCATCTGCCGGGCCCAAAAGGTCCTTCCGCAGCTGCGGGAGCCCCGCCGCTTTGACGCGCAGCGCACCTGCGACGCCTTCCGGCTGATTCTGGCGGGTCTGTTCAAGCAGATTGCCGTGGCCAATGTGCTGGGGCTGTTTGTCAATCAGGTATTTGAAAACAGCGCCGATTACTCCGGCCTGATCCTGCCTTTGGCGGCCGCCCTGTATGTCATTCAGCTGTATTTCGAGTTCTCGGGCTACTCCGACATTGCCCGGGGCTGCGCCATGCTGCTGGGCATCGATATCCCGGTCAACTTCAAAACGCCCCTGTTCTCCACCAACTTTTCCACGCTGTGGAAACGCTGGCACATCAGTCTGTCCAGCTGGCTGCAGGATTATCTGTTCACCCCCATTGTGTGGAGCCGCTGGGGCGATCACCTGCCCCGCGTAACCCAGAAAAACGGCAAAAAAGAGGCCAAGCCCTTTGTGGCCACTGTGGGAATCGTGTTCTTCATCAGCGGCTTCTGGCACGGGAACACCTGGCCTTTTGTGATTTGGGGCCTGCTGCAGGGCCTGTACCGCGTGGGAGAGGATCTGCTGCACAGCTGGTACCGCAAACCGCCCAAGCGCCCTTCTCTGCCTGTGCGAATGGGAAAAATCGCCGTGGTATTTGTGCTGTGGGCTGCCAGCCATGTGTTCTTCCGAATCGGCCTTGTGTCCGGCGGGACCGTGGGTGATTGCCTGCACTATTTTGCCAACAGCTTCACCGATTTGTCTTTGTCGCACTTTGTGAGCAGCTTTGTGACGGCGGTGGAAAACGGATTCTATACCCGCCCCATCATGGTGGTCGGCTGGTGCGTATACATGGCGGCTGTTCTGGCCATCGGTGTGTACGCCGATTGGCGCCAATGCTTTAAAATGAAGGATGCGCACTGGTCCACCGGCCTTGCTAAACTGCCTCTGGCAGCGCGCTGGTTGTGCTATTATGTGCTGATCGGCTGCATTCTGGTCGGCTTTATCATGCAAAGCGGCGGCTTCGGAACCGTCAGCTTTGCCTATGCAAACTTTTAAGGAGGAGCGCCGTGAAAAAAATCATTCCCAAACTGGCGCTGGCGCTGGCGCCCATCGTCCTGTATCTGGCAGTTTTTGTGGCCTTTGAGCCCAACAATTATTTCGGCCTGCGGGCAACGGGCAGCGACAACAGCCCTATCTCCCGCATCCGCGCCTTTGAAAAAGACCCGCATGACAGCATCATTCTTGGCGATTCCCGCATGGCGCATTTTGACATGGATCTGGTGGACGAAGTCTCCGGCACCCAGTGGTCCAACCTGGCTTACGGCGGCGCCAGCCTGGAAGAGAGCATCGATGAATTTTATTATGTCTATGAACAGCATCCCGAAATCCAACGCGTTCTGATGAGTATTTCCTTTTATACACTCAACGCCAACTACCGCACGGCCAACCGCATGGCCACGGTCAAAACGCAGCTGGCCAACCCCGTGGCGTACATTTCCAATCTGGAGTATAACATCAATACGCTGACCGTCATCGGCGATAAGCTGCGCGGCCTGCCCGACGCCGAGGAGACCGCCGAACACACCCCCGAGGATTATCTGCCCAACGGCCAGCGAAAAGACTTAGTCGCCTATGCGGCAATTTTGTACCAGAACTGCGCCAAGGCCGGCACCCTGCCCATGGTGGAAGGCTATTCCAGCACCCAGAGCATCGTGGAGGCCATGGACGCGGGCGAGCTGGACGGCGAAGCCCTCGCCGCAGCCATGGAAAGCTGTACGGTGGAGGACTCCAAATACGCCATCAACGAGGCCGGTCTGGAGCGGCTTTTGGAACTGGTGGAATTCTGCCGGGAAAACAACGTGGAGCTGACGCTGCTGGTGCCGCCCATGGATGACAGCCTGTACCGCTATGTGTGCGAACCGTTGGGCATTGATGATGCCATGCGCGGCGCACTGGATACCATTCGTGCCAGCGGCGCCCGCGTGCTGGATTACGAGTGGACCGAAATGCCCCACTGGGATGACACCGCTTACTTTGACGGATTCCACCTGGATACGCGCCACGGGCTGCCCCAGTTCACGCAGGAACTGTTTACCCGTGTGATGGAGGATTGAAGCGTCCTCACTTTTTGAAAAGGAGTTTTTCCATGTCTTTGGATTTTCTGATTTTGTATGAGCATGTGGTGCGGGAATACGAGAGCCTTTTGCTGCTGAAGCTGGAACTGGAACGCCGCGGCTATACCGTGGCCATTCATCAGCTGCTGGACCGCAAAAAGCTGAAATATTTCACCTGGAAAAAGCCCCGTGTGCTGGTGTCCAGCTGCATGTACGACGACGAAGCCATCAACAGTCACGTGTACAACAATGTGGGCGTGTGCAACCGCGTGGTCAATCTGCATTGGGAACAGATGCTGTCGGACACCCAGGAGGCCGCCCCCTGGTTCAACTTCAACGGGAACGCCAAGAAATGCGTGCAGACCTGCTGGGGCGAACTGACCCGCCAGCGTCTGATCGCCCACGATGTGCCGGAGCGCAACTGCCCGGTGACCGGCGCGGTGATGATGGATTTTCTCCGCCCGGAATTTCAGGGCTATTTTAAGACCAAAGAACAGCTTTGCCGGGATTTCGGGCTGGACCCCGACAAAAAACTGATGCTGTACATCTCCTCTTTCGGCTACGGCAGCATGAGCGAGCAGGAAGTACAGGAGCTGAGTAAAATGGCGGGCGAAGATTTTACACAGTTCGCCCGCACCAATCGCGAGAGCATGGCCGAGACGCTGCGCTGGTTTGATGAATACCTGACCGGACACCCCGAGGTGGAGCTGGTGTACCGGCGGCACCCGTCGGAATGGAACAGCCCGGCGCTGGACGCTCTGCAGAAAAAACATGCCAATTTCCATGTGATTTTTGCCGACAGCGTCAAGCAGTGGATCGTGGCCGCAGATCAGATTTTCATCTGGATGAGCACCGCCATTGCCGAGGTGTACTTTGCGGGAAAGAGCTGCCACATTCTGCGGCCCCAGCCCATTGAGCACGAATATGATCCGGTGATCTACAAAGGCGGACGGTACGTGGAGACCTATGAGGAGTTCTGCGCCGCCGCCGAACAGGAAGATGCCCCCTTCCCCATTGACAAGGACCTGATCGAAGGTTATTTTGACAAAAACGAAACCCCCAGCTACATCCGCATGGCGGACCTGCTGGAGGATGTCTACAAAAATGAGCCGCGGGATCTTCCCTTCTCGCCGCCCTACAAACCTCATTTCAATCTTTTAAAGTTCTGTGCGCTGGTCGGCATTCACATGATGTACGCCGTGAAGCTGAACCCCAAGGTTTTCCGCCGCATCTGTCCGCCCTTCGCCGATTTTGCCGGGCGCATTTACGGCTATGTGGATAAGGCCCACATTTCCAAGGCGGAAATTGCCCGTATGGAAGAAAAAATCCGCCCCTTCGTGCACTGATCACAATAAAAAAGAGGAAGGTCCCGCGCCTTCCTCTTTTTATTTTTCCTGAATAAACCGAATCAGTTCGGCTCTCGCCTGTTCCTGTGTGGAAAAGAATTTCCGCGTTCCCGTTAAATACTCATAAAGATCGTACCACTGCGTCAGCGGGAAATCTTCCGGGCGCAGGATGCTGATGCATCCCAGCAGCGGTTCCGGCACGCTGAAACGCAGGTCCGAATGCTCATGTACGGTAAGGAAGCAAGCAACCGAAAACAAGAGATAGACCGCCAGCACTACACTATTCCGAACCAAAGACCAAAAGATAAGCATTGTGGGAAAATCTAAACTTTTGGATTTTCCTACAATGCCGACTACGGCGGAATCCTTCCCACTCCTTATATCTTTATTTCCGTATACATTGAATTTGTATTTAGTAAATGCTATAATGTCCCTATTCAAATTATAAATGTGTTGAATTAGTTACATGTACATATTTTTTGTGCCGCATAAATACCCTGTTGAGGTTGTCGTTCTTTGTCCAGATGTGGAAACAATAAAAGGAAGGGAACGATACAGGGAGAAAACAGGCTATTCCGGCTTTACGGTTGAAACCTTATACGATACATTTATGCAGACAACACCACGGATCGGCTTTTGGCTGGACAATTCCAACCAAACACCACAGCAGACAGCAGAAACCATTCTGAACGCCAGAAAGTCGGTATGATTGTTACATATAAGGGGAAGAAAAATTTCTTTTAGGTACTTTCTTTCCTAAAACTAATGTGATATAATAGCATCATTCCAAAAAAGGAGTAAAAAATATGCGGCAAGGTATTCTTAAATAAAACTATAATCAAATAGTGGGAACAAAGGATTATGATAGTCCCTTTTGTGGGGGCTTGGTTTTTTGTACCCAATTTAATAATACTTTTGCCTTATCAATTTTGACATATCCGAAAAACAGCAATCACAAACAGGTGTATGCTGTATATGTGTATGTCCGCAAATTATAATCCCCAGTGGTAAAAGTATTTTACTGCTGGGGATTTTTATGCCCTTTTGGGGCTGTAAAAGGAGGACAATCACATGAAAATAATCAATATTGGAATTCTCGCCCATGTAGACGCAGGAAAAACAACATTGACGGAAAGCCTGCTGTACACCAGTGGAGCGATTGCGGAACAAGGAAACGTGGATAAAGGAACTACAAGAACAGACACTATGATTTTGGAACGGCAGCGCGGAATTACCATTCAGACAGCGGTTACTTCTTTTTGCTGGAATGATTATAAAATCAATATCGTGGACACTCCCGGTCATATGGATTTTTTAACCGAAGCATACCGCTCTTTATCTGTCCTTGACGGAGCTGTTTTAGTCATTTCGGCAAAAGACGGCGTACAGGCACAAACCCGTATATTATTCCATGCGCTTCAGAAAATGGACATTCCGACAATTATCTTTATAAATAAGATAGACCAAAATGGGATCGACCTGCGGCGTGTTTACCAAAGCATTAAAGATAAACTTACCAGTGATATGATTGTCATGCAGGAGGTTTCCCTGTCGCCAAAGATAACCATGACCGATATTTCTGATTTGGACAAATGGGATATGATTATTTCCGGAAGCGATGAACTATTAGAACGATATGTTGCAGAGGATTCTTTGGATATACAGGAATTACAATATGAAAAGTGCAAAAGAACCAGATGCTGCTCTTTGTTTCCTGTTTATCATGGGAGTGCAAAAGACAATTTAGGAACAGAAAAACTGATTGAAGCGATTACAGAAACTTTCATTACAGAAACAGACGATATTCAGTCTGAATTATGTGGATATGTTTTTAAGGTTGAGTATACAGAGCGGAAAAAACGGCTTTCTTATTTACGCCTGTATCATGGGACGCTCCATTTACGGGATACCCTGCTGCTGTCAAAAAAGGAAAAAATAAAGATTACAGAAATGTGTATTCCGTCAAATGGTGAAATCGTCCCGGTTGACCATGCCTGTCCGGGAGAAATTGTTATTTTAGCTGATGATACTTTGAAACTGAACGACATTCTGGGAAATGAAAAACTCCTGCCTCACAAAACACGGATTGATAATCCCATGCCATTACTTCGGACAACGGTAGAGCCGCAAAAGCCGGAGCAAAGGGAAGCCCTGTTAAATGCCCTCACAGAGATTGCTGATACAGACCCTCTTTTGCATTTTGACATTGATACTGTTACACATGAGATTATATTATCTTTTTTGGGAAAAGTACAGTTAGAAGTTATTTGTTCGCTATTAGAAGAAAAATATCATGTGGGCGTGGCTATGAAAGAGCCTTCGGTTATTTATCTGGAAAGACCGCAAAAAAAAGCGAGCTACACGATTCATATTGAAGTGCCGCCGAATCCGTTTTGGGCATCTATTGGTTTGACTGTAACACCGCTTCCTGTTGGAAGCGGAACACAATATAAAAGCGAGGTATCTCTCGGCTATTTAAACCAAAGTTTTCAAAATGCCGTCATGGAGGGTGTGCGTTATGGAATGGAGCAGGGCTTATATGGCTGGGGAGTGACAGACTGCCAAATTTGTTTTGATTATGGAGTTTATTACAGCCCGGTCAGCACCCCCGCTGATTTTCGTTTTCTTGCGCCTGTCGTGTTGGAGCAGGCATTGAAAAAAGCAGGAACACAACTGTTGGAACCATACCTTTCCTTTACCCTTTTTGCACCGCAGGAATATCTTTCACGGGCTTATAATGACGCACCAAAGTATTGCGCAATCATTGAATCAACCAGACTTGAAAAAGATGAAGTTATTTTTAAGGGGGAAATCCCTGCCCGTTGTATTGGTGAATATAGAAATGATTTGAATTTTTATACAAATGGAAGAAGTGTCTGCATTACAGAATTAAAAGGGTATCAGGAAACTTCCGGCGAGCCTGTGTTTCAGCCACGCCGCCCGAACAGCCGTTTAGACAAGATCCGGCATATGTTTCAGAAGATAATGTAACATCTTGCGCAATGCAAACGTTCATTGCTGGCTATTGCGAAATATCATTGATAAAATCAGCATCAGAGAGGAGGAACCATTTTGAACCAGAAACAGACGGATATTACAACAGGAAAGCAAATACGTCATCTGCGAACACAATCGGGAATGACACAGGAAGAACTGGCTGGGAAATTGAATGTTACCCGGCAGGCGCTATCGAATTGGGAGAGAGATGTTAATGAACCCGATTTAAATACGTTGAAAAAAATTTGTTTTCTTTTTGGAGTCCACATGGACGATTTTGCGAAGGAGGTAATAACAAAAATGGAAACATGTGAAAAAAAGAGAAACGACAATTTAATAAGTATGATATGGCAATTGGACTTTTTTATGGTGTCGGGATATTTCTTGGCATTGGTATTTTCTTTGTTGGCGGTTTTATGACAATGTCGGGTGCAGGGTGGGGAGCATCACTATTTGGCGGTGGCTGTTTTTCTCTTGTATTTGGCTTGATATGCCATGCAGTTATTA
>NZ_JBBMFA010000083.1:0-27003 GCF_040096265.1 Ruthenibacterium intestinale | reverse complement strand
CCCCCTGCATCCCGCGGGATGCAGGGGGCGCTTTTGCGTTTGAGGCTCAGTCGGAGGGCATGGCGCCTTCCACAAAGCTGCGCACATCGTCGCTGAGGGTCTTCACGTTGTCCTCGCCGATGTAGATCATGTGGCCCGAGGGATAGCCCTTCAGGGACACCCGGTCCATGGGCAGGCCCGCGTGGTTCAGCATGTAATAGATGATGCCGATGTGGGTGGCCGTGTCGTAGTAGCCGTTGGTGAAGAACACCCGCAGCCCGTGCATGCGGCACATGGCGTTGCGCAGCTGCTCGCCGGTGGTGCCCATGGGGGCCTCCCGGTTCCAGCGATCCTTCTTGGTAAACATGTCGTACATGCAGGCCGCGGGCACGTACACCCGGTCCAGATGAATGTTCAGCTTGGGGAAGATCACGCCCGTGAGCACGCCGAAGAAAAACGCGCCGTACCGGTCGCTGGAGGCGTCGTCGTACACGCCCGTCACGTTCTCCACGGCCTCGGGCACGTAGCGCGGCCGGGTGATGCGGCCGTCGAACCGGGCCACCGAAGCGCCCTTCTCTTTGATGACTTCCAGCCGGAAGCTCTCGTCGTCGATGCGCAGGGCCCGGTCGGTCAGGTACTGGCGGGAGACGCCGGTGAAGTCCTGGATCTGCCGGATCACGTCTTCGCGCTCGTCCCCGGTCAGGGACTCGCCCCGGTACAGCGCCGTCAGGTAGGTGGTGTCCGCGAAGGCGCGGGCCCGCTTCACAAACGCTTCCAGCGTCTCTTCCGTGGGGTGGTTGTGATACCAGTGAATGGCGGCGTAGGAGGGGAAGGCCACCACGGCGTGCTCCACCGGGACCTCCCGCTCGAAGTATTTGCCCGTGGTCACGGTGTTGCCGATCATGACGATGCCGTCAAAGGCCAGCGCGTAGGAGCGCTCGTGGCTGCGGGTGGCCGCGATGCCTGCCGCAGTGGCGGCACGGGTGCAGCCGTAGCTCTCACCGATCAGGTATTTGGGGCTGGTCCAGCGGCCATAGCGGTGCAGCCACTTTTCAATGAACACCAGCAGGGCCTCGGCGTCCTCTTCAATGCCGTAGAACTTGTCGGCGCTGTTCTCGTCCAGCAGCACGCCGTAGCCGGTGCCCACCGGGTCCACCAGAACGATGTCCGCAATGTCCAGCAGGCAGTCGGGGTTGTCCATGGACTTGTAGGGCGGCAGCGAGGTGGCCCGGTCCGTCTCCTCGTAGAACACGCGGGTGGTGCCCAAAAAGCCCGCATGCACGTACATGGAGGAGGAGCCGGGGCCGCCGTTGAAGCCGAACAGCACCGGGCGGTTGGCCACATCCTTCACGTCGGAGCGGAAATACGAGTAGGAGAAAATGGACGCGATGGGCTTGCCGGACGCGTCGTAGAACACGTTGTCCTCGCTGACCGTGTGGTAGGGGATCTGCTGTCCCCGCAGCTGGATCTCGCCGTCGGACTCAAACCGGGCGGGCGCGAAGGTGGCGGGGTCGAACTTTTCTGTGATGTACATGTGCTTCAAACCTCCTTGTTTGTTGTCTCAGCAGTCCTGCCGGCGGATGACGCCGCCGGGCAGCGCGCCGGTGTGCTGTCCGTTGCGAAGAACGGGCGTGCCGTTGACCAGCACGTGCTCGATGCCCTCGGGATACACCGCGGGGTCCAGCACGTTCTCGTTGGTCTTCAGGCGGTCCCAGTCGATGACCAGCACGTCCGCCTGCTTGCCGGGCGCCAGTGTGCCGCGCTTTTGGAAGTGCAGAATTTCCGCCGGGCGGCCGGTGAGCTTGTAGATCATCTGCTCCCGGTCATCCCCGCCCAGCTCGGTCAAAAACTTGATGAAACCGCAGTAGGTGTTGGGGTTGGGTTTGTTGCCGGGGCTTTCGGGGTCGTAGGCCACGGTGGAGTCCAGGCCGAACACAAAGGTGTCGTTGCCCAGGGTGGCCTTGGGATGACCCACAAAGGTCTTGACGCTCTCGGCGTTGGCGTCGTGCACGGCGCGGAAGATCTGGGTGTGGCAGTCCAGCAGCAGAAGGTCGAACAGCGCTTCCAGCGTCTCCTTGCCCATCATGACGCCCACCTGTTTGGCGGTTTTGCCCTCGTACTGCTTTTCGGCGCAGCGCATGATTTTGATTTCCTCTTCCCACTCCGGCTGGACCTTGGGGTTCAGAATGTAATAAGTACCGCCGTAGATGGCGTCCCGAATCTGCTTGCGGTAGTCCAGCTTGGTCAGGTTGTGCAAAAACAGGGTGATGCCGCCGGTGAACTTGTACCAGGGGCGGAACAGGGTGATCAGGTCCGGGGCGATCATGGTGCCGCCCGTGGAGTTGGGGATCACGTCAAAGCCCGCACGCACGCCCCGGGCCACGTACTCGTCAATGACCTGCAGGGTGCGCTGGGACGCCGCCCGCTGCAGGAAATCGTCGTTGGCCGGGTACAGCTCGTACCCTTTGGACAGATGGGAGATCTGCACCTGAATGTCGTTGCGCAGGCCGATCTCCAGAATTTCGATGATGCCGTCGATCTTCTTCTGGCGCTTGGGCGTGCCCACCCGGGGGCCGGTCTTGCGCCAGTGGGCGAACAGAATGCCGTTGTCCTGCTTCAGTTCCCGGCTCATCTCCAGCAGCTCCTCGGTGTCGGAGAAGATGCCCGGCTCGTAGTCCAGACCCACGGACATGCCGAAGGCGCCCGCGTCCAGCGCCTCGTGGATGTACTCTTTCAGCTGTTCCTTCTCCTGCGGGGTGGGCTTGCGCAGGCCGTCCGGCCCCATCACGTTCATGCGGATGGTGCTGTAGCCCAGCACGGTCACGATGTTGCCGGAAGTGCCGTGGGCGTCCACCGCGTCCAGCCACTCGTGGAAGGTGTGCCAGCTGGGGTCGAAGCCGCAGTGCTTGCGGATCAGGGGAATGGCGTCCTCGCTGAGTGCGTAGTAATCCTCGTTGTACATGTCCGCGTACAGCTTGGGGGTCAATTCGTCAAAAATGTCCCGCATGGCCTGATTGGCCAGCCAGTATTTGCCGATGGGCGCGATGGACTGGCCGCACATGCAGCCCACAAAGGTGGTGATGCCCTGGTGCAGCATGCTGTCCATGGTGGGGTAGCCCAGCAGGGTCTGGTCCGCATGGGAGTGCATTTCGATGAAGCCCGGAGTGACCACCTTGCCCCGGGCGTCGATGACCTGGGCGGCGCTTTCGCCGCTCAGATCGCCAATGGCTGCAATTTGATCGCCGCGGATGCCCACGTCGGCCCGCACGGCCGCGGCACCGGTCCCGTCGATCACGGTGCCGCCCTGAATCAGAATGTCATACATAGGGCCGCCTCATTTCTTGTCCCATACCTGGCGGAACACGCGCATCAGGTTGCCGCCCAGCACTTTTTCAATGTCGGCCTGGCCGAAGCCGCGGGCCAGCATGTGGTCCACCAGGTTGTCCCACTCGTCGAAGTAGTTGAAGCCCTGCACGTGCTTCTGGTTGCCGTCAAACTTGCCGAACCAGTTGGGGCAGGTGCGCTCGAACTCCACACGGCCCATCAGGTAATCCAGGGTGGGACGTTTCCAGCGGTCGGTGCCGATGCCGATGTAATCGATGCCCACCAGATCCGCCACGTGGGCGATGTGGTCGATGTACCGGTCCACGGTGGGCCAGGTGCTCTGGTCCTCGTTGCACATGACGCTGTGGGGGCACAGGCAGATCACGCCGCCCTTGGCCGCCAGCGCTTTGATCTGCTCGTCGTTGGCGTTGCGGGTGTGCTTGGCCACGTCGTAGCAGGAGGAGTGGGAGAAGATCACCGGGTCCGAAGAGGTGGCGATGGCGTCCAGCGAGGTGCGGCGGCCCACGTGGGACAAGTCGATCAGCATGCCCACCCGGTTCATTTCATAAATGCACTGCTGGCCAAAGCGGGTCAGGCCCGTGTCGTTGCCCTCAAAGGCGCCGGAGCCGATGTGGCACTGCTGGTTGTAGGTCAGCTGCACGATCTTCAGGCCCAGACGGTTCAAAAGCGAGATGTAGCGCAGGTCCTGCTCGAAGCAGAAGGCGCCCTGGGTGCTCATGATCACGGCCAGCTTGCCCTCGGCCTTGGCCCGCTCGATGTCGGCGGAATGGGTGGCGATGATCACCTTGTCCGGGCAGGTCTCTTCCAACAGATAATATTGATGGATGGCTTTGCAGCACTCGGTGAAGGAACAGGGGTAGTTGTCGTCCACGATGGTGGTGCTGATGGCTGTGACGCCGCCCTCCAGCAGGATGTCCACAATGTTTCTCCCCGGCGCACAATCGAAGGGGGGATCGGTGAACAGGCCATGGAACAGCGAGTCAATGGCATAGGACTCTTTCAGGATGCGGGATGCCTCTGCGGATACGTTCTTCATGAAAAAACCTCCTTGTACTGCAATGTTTAGCGGCTGCAATACTCTATTTGTAATTTGTTTTATTATTTCACAAAGAAAAAGGAAAATCAATATCGAATAATATACGATATTTTTTGTTTTTTGGGGGTTGATTTTTGCACGAAAAATCATTGACAAACCAATGTTTAGTGATTATAATGGGATAAAACTTAACACAAAAAACATGGTTTTTTCACAAAAATGGACCAGTTTGTTGTGAAAGTGCAACAAGAATTAGTCGAAAGTTTGTGAAACATGCACCATGTGCGCGAACCGCGTACAGATTCGGCGCGGCGCTGTGAAAAAAAGAATATATCATATAGGATTTTCAGCAAAAAGGAGAGATGGGCCGTGAAGTTTGTCTTTAACGAAGAAAAAAATGAAGAGATGCGCCATATTCTGATGATGCGGCCCACGGTGGAAGAGGGCGAAAAGCTGCTGGCCAAGGACGAGACCGATGCGGCCGCCTGGTACGTGTACGGCACGGCGCTGGGCCTGCAGGGCGATTACGACAAAGCGGTGGAGGCCTATTCCCACGGCATTGCGTATGACCCGTTTTACGCGCCCAACTACTTCGGCCGCGGCCGCAAGCTGAACGTCAGCGGTCACTTCTGGCAGGCCGTGGCGGATTTCACCATGGCCATCCATCTGGACTCCGACAACTGGACCTACTGGTACTACCGTGCCACGGCTTTGAATATGAAGGGCCACGTGGAGGAATCCATTGACGATTTCAAAAAGTGCATTTCCCTGACCGCTCCCCAGGAGCATTACCCCCTGGCGGACTGGCTGTACACTTCCAACGTGGAACTGGGCCGGTACAAAGAGGCTGAGGAGAGTTTGAATCTGGTGGACGCTTCGGTGGAGGCACCGCAGATGGATTACGGTTACCGCCGGTCGGTCCTCCTTTATAAAGGAATCGTGAAACCGGAAGAGTTTATCGATATTCCGCTGCTGGAAAAGAATGTCCTTCCCCAGAAGGACCGGGTGCGGATGGAGCTGAATGGTTTGTACTACAGCCTGTACTGCTACTGGCTGGTCCACGGTGAACCGGAAAAGGCCAAGGATGCCATCCGCGAGCTGCTGAAGGTGGCATATCCCGGCGCGTTTGCCCACACCAAGGCGATCCCCATTGCCAAGCGGCTGGGCCTTCTGGAGTAAGGCGCGCAAAGTTCATAAAGGCACATTGCAGAAAATTCAACAAAGGCGTTTGAATCTGCATAGTGGGAAACTATGCGTTCGAACGCCTTTTTATTAAAAGAAAGAATCATATAGGATATACGAGTTTTACAAAGGCGGTGTGATGGATGAAGTTCGTGTACAACGAGGAGAAAAATGAGGAAATGCGTCGCATGCTGATGATGCAGCCCACGGTGGAAGAGGGCAAGGCGCTGCTGGAAAAAGACGAGACCGACGCCTATGCCTGGTACGTCTACGGCAAGGCCCTGGGTCTGCAGCAGGACTATGAGGGCGCCATCGAGGCCCATTCCCAAGGGATCGTGTACGACCCGTTCTACGCGCCCAACTACTTCGGGCGGGGCAGCAAGATGAGCCTGACAGGCCGCACCTGGAGCGCCATCGCCGACTACAGCGTAGCGCTGCATCTGGACTCCGACAACTGGCTGTACTGGTATTACCGCGCCACCACCCTGAACCTGGCGGGCCACCTGGAAGAGTCCATCGACGACTTCCGCCAGTGCATGAAGGTGTCTGACCCCCATGAGCACTATCCGCTGGCCCACTGGATCTACACGGCCTATGTGGAGCTGGGCAAGTTCGCCGAGGCGGAAAAGAGTCTGGAGCTGATCGACGCCACGCTGGAGCCGCCCCAGATGGACTATGGCTACTGCCGCGCCGTGCGCCTGTACAAGGGCATGATCAAGCCCGAGGACTACATAGAGCCCGACATGAAGGACAAGGTCCTGCCCCGGTAGAACCGCGTGACCCTGGAGCTGACCGGCATGTACTACGGCCTGTATTGCTACTGGACGCTGCACGGCGATCCGGAGAAGGCCAAGGACGCCATCCGCAACGTGCTGAAGTCGGCTTACCCCGGCGCCTTCGGCTACACCAAGGCCCTCCCCGTGGCGAAAAAGCTGGGGCTGCTGTAACAGAAAACAAACTCCGCGGCCCAGTGGGCCGCGGGGTGGATAAAAAACAGGAGGCTGTTGAAAATGAAATTTGTGTACAACGAGGAGAAAAACGAGGCAATGCGTCACATTCTGATGATGCAGCCCACCGTGGAAGAAGCCAAGGCGAAACTGGACAAGGACGATACCGACGCCGCCGCCTGGTATGAGTACGGCACCGCCCTGAGCCTGGTGGGCAAGTACGAAGAGGCCCTTGAGGCACATTCTCACGGCATTGCCTACGACCCGTTCTATGCGCCCAACTACTTCGGACGCGGCCGCCGTCAGAACGCCGTGGGCCGCACCTGGGCCGCTCTGGCGGACTTCACCGTGGCCATCCACCTGGATTCCGACTGCTGGACCTACTGGTACTATCGTGCCACCACTCTGAACCTGAACGGACATCTGGAAGAGTCCATCGACGACTTCCGTGAGTGCATGCGTCTGTCCAACCCCGCAGAGCACTATCCGCTGATCCACTGGATCTACACCACCTATGTGCAGCTGGGCAAATTCGACGAGGCCGAGAAGACCCTGGATCTGATCGACGCCACCGTGGAGCCGCCCCAGATGGACTACGGCTACTGCCGCGCCGTCCGCCTGTACAAAGGTCTGGTCAAACCCGAGGAGTTTGTAGAGCCGGATATGAAGGACAAGGTCCTGCCCCGCGAGAACCGCGTGAACCTGGAGCTGAACGGCATGTACTACGGCCTGTACTGCTACTGGACGCTGCACGGCGACGCGGAGAAGGCGGCCGACGCCATCCGTCAGCTGATGAAAGTGGCCTATCCCGGCGCCTTCGGCTACACCAAGGGCCTGCCCATCGCCAAGAAACTGGGCATCGTCGAATAAGACAAGGGGGATCTTCTGATGATTGAATATGTGGATCCGGCCCCGACCTTTTGCCGGGCCGTAAAACACAACGGTGTCATCTATTTCAGCGGACACTGTGACGGCAAAAAGCACGACACCATCGCCGGCCAGACACAGGCTTTGTGCGAGCGGTATGAAGAGCTGCTGGAACAGCACGGCAGCGACAAGGACCATCTGCTGTTTGTGACCATTTACATCTCGGACCTCTCGTTGAAAGATGAGATGAACAAAGTTTGGGACGCGTGGCTGAACCCCGGCCATGCCCCCGCCCGGGTCTGCGTGGAAGCGAAGATCCCGGAGGGCTACTTCCTCGAAATGAGCGTTGTGGCCGCGTTGAAATAAAACGCACTCCCGGAGAGAGTGTGCGCAGGTGCACTCTCTCCGCTTTCTTTTGAAAACCGGCCCGGCCTTTGGTCGGGAATCTATATTATTGCGAACTGCGGGAGAAATAATATGCTGAGATATATCGCCAAGAGAATGTTGCAGTTGATCCCCACGTTGATCCTGGTGTCTATCATTGTATTTCTGATGGTCCGGTTCATTCCTGGAGATCCCATTACCTTATTGTACGGCGTGTCGGAAAGCGGCGGTACCAGCGAGGAATATCTGGAATCCATGCGTGAGATGTACGGCTTGAACGACCCGCTGATCGTCCAGTATTTCCGCTGGATTCTGGGCTTCTTCAAGGGCGACATGGGCACGTCCCTGCTCACCCACAAAACCGTTCTGGAAGAGCTGACCAACCGCTATCAGTACACCATCATTCTGGCGGTGGGCGGCACCGTGGTCGGCTCCATCATCGGCGTGATCTGCGGCATCATCGCCGCCACGTTCCACAACAAGCTGGGCGACAACGTGGTCATGGTCATCTCCATGATCGCCGTTTCGGTTCCGTCCTTCTTCCTGGCCATGCTGCTGATGCTTTACTTCTGTCTGCATCTGGGCGTTCTGCCAAGCCTTGGCCTGCGATCGTGGAAGCATGCCATTCTTCCCGTGGCGACGCTGGGCCTGGGCGCTGTGGGTATGATCGCCCGCACCACCCGGTCGTCCATGCTGGACGTGATCAACCAGGACTACATCCGCACGGCCCGGGCCTACGGCACGTCCAAGTTCAAAATCATCACCCAGTACGCGTTTAAAAACGCCCTGATCCCCGTTCTGACGGCCATCGGCCTGCGTTTCGGCAGCCTGCTGGCGGGCGCGGCGCTGGTGGAGACCATCTTCACCATCCCCGGCATCGGCAGCTTTTTGGTGGACAGCGTCAACGGGCGCGACTATCCCGCCATTCAAAGCACGGTTCTGGTCCTGGCGGCCTCCTTCGTGCTTGTGAACACCCTGGTGGACATCATCTACGGTCTTGTGGACCCGCGTGTCAAGTACAATTAAGGAGGAAGCACACATGAAATCACCCATTGTGAAGCGCTTTTTAAAGCGCAAGGTTTCCATTGTGGGACTGGTCATTCTGGCCATCTTCTTCCTGATGGCGACCATCGGCCCCTTCCTGTGCCAGTACGATCCCCTGGCCCAGGACACCACCATCATCAGCCAGGGCCCCAGCGCCGAGCACTGGTTCGGCACCGACTATCTGGGCCGTGACACCTTCACCCGTATCGTCTACGGCGCCCGGGTCTCCCTTTCCATCAGCTTTGCGGGCGTGTTCTCCGGCTGCCTGGTGGGCATCATCCTGGGCGTGTGGGCCGGCTACTTCGGCGGCTGGGTCGACGCGGTCATCTCCCGTCTCATTGACGTGCTGCTGGCCTTCCCGGGGCTTTTGCTGGCCATCGTCATCGTGGCCATTCTGGGCAACGGCACTCAGAACACCGTCATCGCCATTGCCGTGTTCGCGGTGCCATCCATCGCGCGCATGGTTCGCGGCGTGGTCATTTCCAATAAGGACGCCCAGTACATCGGCGCGGCCCGCGTCATGGGCGAGTCCAACAGCCGCATCATCCTGACCCACATCATTCCCAACTCCGTGTCGCAGATCATCGTCAACGTCACGCTGAACCTGGGCACCGCGATCCTGACTTCCTCTTCGCTGTCCTTCCTGGGCATGGGCGTTCAGCCCCCCAGCCCGGAATGGGGCGCCATGCTGAACAAAGCAAAGGAAGTTCTGCGCGTGAACCCGTGGGAAGCGGTGTTCCCGGGCCTGGTGATCACGCTGGTCGTGATGAGCTTCAGCCTGGTGGGCGACGGCCTGCGCGACGCGCTGGACCCCAAACTGAAGAACGTATCCTAACCACGGGGGAGAAGAGACTATGGCAAAAGAAACGGTATTGCAGGTGAAAAACCTGAAAACCTATTTTTACACAGAAGAGGGAATGGTCCCCGCCGTGGACGGGCTGGACTTTGAACTGGGCAAAGGCGAAACGCTGGCCATCGTGGGCGAGTCCGGCTGCGGAAAAAGCGTCACGTCCCTGTCGGTGCTGCGCATCGTTCCCACGCCTCCGGGCAAAATTCTGGACGGCGAGATCCTGTACAAGGGCGAAGACCTTCTGAAGAAAAGCGAGCGGGAGATGCGTGCCATCCGCGGCAACGAGATCTCCATGATCTTCCAGGAGCCCCTGACCAGCCTGAACCCGGTGTTCACCATCGGCAAGCAGATCACGGACATCCTGCGCATGCATCAGGGCATGAACAAAAAACAGGCCTACGAGAAGGCGGTGGAGATGCTGGCCAAGGTGCGCATCCCCTCGCCGGAAAAAGTGGTCAACGACTATCCGCACCAGCTGTCCGGCGGTATGCGCCAGCGCGTGATGATCGCCATGGCGCTGGCCTGCAACCCGGGCATCCTGATCGCGGACGAACCCACCACCGCTCTGGACGTGACCATCCAGGCGCAGATCATGCATCTGTTGTGTGATCTGAAAAAGGACCGGGATACGTCCATCATTCTGATCACCCATGACCTGGGCGTGGTGGCGCAGATCGCCGAGAACGTCATGGTCATGTATGCGGGCCAGGCGGTGGAGTACGCGGACGTGAAGAGCATCTTCAAAGAGCCGCTGCACCCCTACACCAAGGGCCTGCTGAAATCTTTGCCTGTGCTGGGCGAGGAAAAAGACGAACTGTACAGCATCAAGGGCAACATCCCCAGCCCCAAGGATTATCCCCAGGGCTGCCGGTTCTCCCCGCGGTGCGACCAGGCTTGTGAGAAATGCAGAAAGGAGCCGCCGCCTTTGACGGTGCTCCCGGACGGCCGAAAGGTCCGCTGCTGGAACTATGTGGGAGGTGAGAGCCATGAGTGACGTTTTGCTGGAAGTCAAGGACCTGAAGGTCTACTATCCTGTGAAAACCAAGTCCATCATTCCCCGCAAGGCGTACGTGAAGGCCGTGGACGGCGTCAGCTTTCAGGTGCATAAAAAAGAGGCCTTCGGCATCGTGGGCGAGTCCGGCTGCGGCAAGTCCACCACCGGCCACACCATTGTGGGTCTGCTGAAACCCACCTCCGGCGACATCCTGTTCGAGGGCGAGTCCATTGTGGGCGAAAAGGTCCAGCACTCCAAGGAGCGGGCCAAGAAGCTGCAGATCATTTTCCAGGACCCCTATTCCTCGCTGGATTCCCGCTTCACCGTGGGCCGCTGCATCCGCGAGCCGCTGGACGTGCACAAGATCGGCACCCCGGCCGAGCGCAACGAGCGCGCGGAAGAGCTGATGCGCGAGGTGGGTCTGAACCATGAGCAGATCACCCGCTATCCCCACGAGTTCTCCGGCGGCCAGCGTCAGCGCATCGGCATTGCCCGCGCCCTGGCACTGAACCCCAGCCTGATCATCTGCGACGAGCCGGTGTCCGCGCTGGACGTTTCCATTCAGGCTCAGATTTTGAACCTGATGCAGGAACTGAAAGAAAAACACGGTCTGACGTATATCTTTATCTCCCACAACCTGAGCGTGGTCCATCATTTGTGCGACCGCATCGCCGTGATGTACCTGGGCAATGTGGTGGAGATCGCCGATAAGCGTCAGCTGTTCGACAATCCCCAGCATCCTTACACCAAGGCGCTGCTGGCGGCCATCCCTGTTCCGGACCCGGAGCGCCCGGCCATGAGCGGAGAGCTGGAGGGCGACGTGCCCAGCCCGCTGCATCCGCCCACAGGCTGCTGCTTCCACACCCGGTGCAAGTTTGCCGGCCCCAAGTGCTCGGCGGCGAAGCCGCCTCTGGTGGAACTGGAGCCGGGCCATCAGGTGGCTTGTCATCTGGCCTGCGGCACCATGGATGACAACGCGTGATATTTTTGCCCGAAAGGGTATCAAAATATAAATCAAAGCAAAAGGAGAGAAAATCATGAAAAAGAACAAGCTGCTTGCGTTTGTCCTGGCTGCGGCCCTGGGCGCTTCCATGCTTGCTGCCTGCGGGTCTTCCGGCTCGTCGACTGCGGCTGGCGACGGCGCGTCCACTGCGGCGGGCGAAACCGCCTACAAGGACACCATCACCATTGCCACCGGCAGTGACCAGAACTACATGGACGGCCAGATGAACAACACCAACGACGATTATCTGCGCGCGTGCTATTCTCAGCTGGTCCGCCGCTCCGCCGACAACGAACTGGTGGGCGACCTGGCCGAGAGCTGGGAAGTGTCGGAAGACGGCTGCACCTGGACCTTCCACCTGAAAAAAGGCGTGAAGTTCCACAGCGGCAAAGAGCTGACCTCTGCGGACGTGAAGGCCAGCTACGACCGCCTGCTGGACACCGAGAACCCTGTTCGTTACAGCAGCCTGGCTACCGGCTACATCTCTGAGTGCAAAGTGGTGGACGACTACACCGTTCAGCTGATCACTCCCAGCCCCATCGCGCCGTTCCTGGCCAACCTGACCCACCGTTCCAACCTGATCCTGAACGCCGATTACATTGAGAAATACGGCGCGGATCTGGGCCTGACCGCTGAGTCTGTGGACGGCACCGGCCCGTACAAACTGGCTTCCTGGGACCGCGAGCAGGAAATGGTTCTGGAGCGCTTTGACGACTACTTCGGCGGCGCTGTTCCCACCAAGACCATCGACATCCTCATCGTTTCCGACGCCAACGCCCGTCAGGTGGCTCTGGAGACCGGCGAGGTCGACATGACTACCGTCGCTTCCTCCGAGGTTCCCACCCTGAAGGACAAAGAAGGCATCAAGATCTGGTCCTTTGGCAGCATCGGCGCTCACGGCCTGCAGTTCAACTGCGCGCATGAGTATCTGAGCGATACCCGCCTGCGTCAGGCTGTCAGCTATGCCATCGACCGTCAGGCCATCATCGACGCCCTGTACTCCGACGTGGGCGAGGTCGCCTGCACCGCGCCTGTCAACCCGCTGGTTTGGGGCTACCATGACTTCGGTGTGATCGAGCAGGATCAGGACAAAGCCCGCGAGCTGATGGCCGAGGCCGGCTATCCCGACGGCTTTGAGTTCTCCATCATGGTCTACACCAACTACAACAAGTCTCTGGAGACCTGCGAGATGATCGTTTCCGATCTGGCCGAGGTTGGCATCACCGCCACCATCGAGACCGTTGACAACGCCACCTTCAACTCCTCCATGGGCAGCCGCAGCACTCCGGGCGAAGACTTCCCCTGGGGCATGTTCTTCATGGGTTACGGCGCCGGCACCGCGGACTGCGACGAAGGTCTGCGCCGCATCTGGGAGACTTCTCCGGACGGCAACAACAACAACAACTACGGCTGGTATTCCAACGCCGAAGTGGACGAGCTGCTGAACGCCGCTGCGTCTGAGATGGACGAGGAAGCTCGTCTGGAGCTGTACAAACAGGCTCAGCAGATCCTGTACATCGACGATCCCGCCGCTGTATGGACCAACGACCGTCTGACCATCTGGGCCAGCAGCGACAAATTGGAAGGCCTGAAGCTGAACGTGAATAAAGTCATCTTCTGGGACGAACTGCGCTGCGCCGAGTAATATTTTCTGAGCAAAGGGCCTTCTCCATTGCGCGAAGGCCCTTTCGCTTTCACAGAAAACAATTCTGCGTTGCAGAAAAGGTTGCCACGGGGTTTCCAAAATGGTAAAATCGAAACACCGGCGCCGGCGGCGCAGAAAATCTGGCTGGGCAGGTAACTGTATGAAATACAATTCAAAAGTGGATCTTGTTTACAAGGCCATTCTGGACGGCGTGAAAAAAGGCGACTACCTGCCGGGTGATCGCATTGTGATCAGCCGTGTCGCCAAGGAAAACGGCTGCAGCGAGATTCCTGTGCGGGAAGCGCTGCGCCGGCTGGAAAGCGAAAAAATCGTGGAGCTGGTCCCCAACAAGGGCGCTGTGGTCACGCAGGTCAGCAAAAGCTTTCTGGAGCAGCTGTTCGTGGTCAAAGCCATTCTGGAGGGGCAGGCGGTGCGCATCGTGGTGGACCACATCACCGATGCGCAGCTGGCAAAGCTGCGCGATCTGGCCGAAAAAATGCGCGAGGCCTTTGAGCAGGAAAACCTGAAGCGCTGTTCCGCGCTGAACCGAAAATTTCACATCGACCTGTACAGCACAACCGGAAACGATGTGCTGGTGCAGCACATTGCCGAGCTGTGGAACAAGTGGCCGCTGGGCCACTACGCCAACCAGGTGCCGGACGAATGGTACCGCATCTCCACCCAGCAGCACTTTGATCTTCTGGATGCCATTGCGGCAAAAGACAAAGACCGGGCGGAGCAGATCATGTGGGCGCACAAGCGCGGCGCTGTGGAAAATGTGGGCAAGCGCACAGAGTCCCACGACATTGCAGAATAAGATTTTTGAATAAAAGCCCCCGGCGGGAACATCCCGCCGGGGGCTTTTGCGCAGTATGAGCAGCGGCGGGAACACACCCCGCCGCGCTTTTTTCGTGGGTACGTTTGGAAAACACCGGGCACACCGCCCCAAAACGGCCTTTTGTACCCTCGATGACGAATTGTTGAATGTTGAAAACCTGTTGCAATTCGCATAGAAAAATAAGATATAATTGTGAGAAGATGAAAATATCGCCCGATTTTATTGGCTTTTTGCGACCGTTTTTATAATATTGTTAGACAATCATTCCTTCATTCAAACTGTCCGCAAGACAATTTGGAAAGGAATGGGAATGGGCAGAAATTGGAAAAGGAGAATGAAATCATGAGAAAAAGACGGATGGCACTGTTTTTGAGCGCTGCGATCGCGGCGTCTGCACTTCTCACGGGCTGCGGTTCTGCGGCATCCGGCAGCACGGCGGCAAGCCAGGAAGTGGTCACCTTTAAGATGGTAGGCAACAACGCTTCCGCTTTGTCCACCGAGGCTGCCAAGAAGATTGCGGCACTCATCGAGGAGAAATCCAACGGAACGCTGAAACCCGAACTGTACCTGGAAGGCCAGCTGGGCGACAACGATGAAGACCTGTGCACCGGCCTGTCCGAGGGCAACTACGAAATGCTGATCAACGCCGAGATGCTGTTCAACTGGGCTGTGCCCGAGTGGATGGAGCTGTTCAACATGGCGTTCATCTTTGAGAACCAGCAGCACCTGCAGAAATTCTGGGAGAGCGACATCGGCGCCGACCTGGGCGAGCAGCTGGTTGAAAAATACGGCGTTCGCGCTTACCTGAACACCATCGCTCTGCGTGGTCCCCGTTACCTGACCGCCAACAAACCCGTTTACAGCGTCAGCGACATGGCAGGCGTGAAACTGCGCACTCCCAACAACGCAGGCGTTATCGCTTCCTGGACCGCAACGGGCGCCAACGTGACCCCGGTTGCCTGGGGCGAGCTGTTCGGCGCTCTGCAGACCGGTATCGTCAACGCCCAGGAGAACCCCCTGGCCAACATCGATCAGGCTGGCCTGTACCAGGTTCAGAGCTATCTGATGCAGACCGAGCACCAGTACACCAACTACTTCATGTTCTTCAACGAGGCATGGTGGCAGTCCCTGAGCGACGAGCACAAACAGATCATCAGCGAGGCCATTGACGAGGGCTTCACCTGGCACAACGAGCAGGTCAACGCCGAGGACGAGGCCTTCCTGGAGAGCTTCCAGGAGAAGGGCATGACCCTGATCACCAAAGACGAGATCGACATCGAGTCCTTCAAGGAAGCCATCATCCCGCAGCTGCTGGAGGAGAACAAAGACGTGTATCCCGAAGGCGCTTACGAGCAGATTCAGGCTCTGAATCAATAAGAATCAGTAAAACAAATTCGCAACACGGAAGGGGCGCTTTCAAGTGCAAAAGTTCGCGCGAGCAATTTCCCGTGTGGCCGCATGGCTGGAACAAATCGTGCGCGTTGTGTCCATGCTGGTTGTGGGCTTTCTGATCTGCATGGTGTTCCTGCAGGTCGCCCGCAGAACGCTGACGGGAAAATCCATTATTGAAATCGAAGAATTGTCCATTGTACTGGCGTCCTGGGTGGCCTTTTTGACCATCTCCTACGCCGTGCGCAAACGCGTACACGTCCGCATCGACGTGCTCACGGCAAAGCTGCCCTTCCGTGTGCAGCATGTGCTGGAACTGCTGATCCAGGTGGCCATCTTTGTGATGGCCATCGTCCTGGTAGTCTTTGGCTGGCAGCTGGCTCAGAACAAGATGATGGTGCCCATGACGGTGCTTCCCATCAACTCCATCTGGTGGTACATTTCCTATCCGGTGGGCATGAGCTTCACATGCTTCTTTTTGTTCGACAATGTGGTGCAGGAACTGGCCACCGTTGTGACCGGCCAGGACCCGCGCGAGCCCAGCCAAGAGGAGGGATGACCGTATGTCGGCCGGCATTTCCATCGGTTCGCTGTTCATGGGCGGCATCACGGCAGGTATCCTGATGGGCCTGTTCATGATGGCCACGGTGTACATCATCGCCAAAAAGCGCGGCTATCCAAAGCACAAACGTTCCACCTGGCGTGGACGAATCAAGTCCTTCTTCTCTGCGCTGCCGGCGCTGCTGTCTCCGGTCATTCTGGTGGGCGGCATCTTCTCCGGCTACTTCACTCCCACCGAGGCGGCGGCTGTGGCGGTCTTCTATTCTCTGATCGTCGGCATCTTCGTCTATCGGGAGCTGAAATGGAAAGACATCATCCGCGTGATGACCACCGGCATTGAAAACCTGGGTCTGGTCATGCTGCTGTTTATGGGCACATTTATGGAGACGAACGCCAGCATTTTGATCCTGACGCCCATTTTGATGCCCATTGTGACACAAATCGGCGTGCATCCGGTTCAATTTGGTGTTATAATGATCTTTGCATTGATGATCGGTCTGCTCACGCCGCCGATGGCGATCTGCCTGTTCCTGACCACCAAGCTGGGCGGTATTTCCTTCCAGCGGGCGTTTAAGGCGGTCACGCCGTATTACATCGGTCTTCTGATCGTGTTGCTGCTGATCAACGTGTTCCCGCAAATTACACTGGCTGTACCAAAACTGTTATTGGGAAGCTCATTTTAAAGGAGACTGAATGGAGCCGATTCAAAAAAAGTCAACGGTTGATCTTGCCGTGGAAAAGCTGACGGAGTACATCTGCAGCGGCAGCATCGCCGTGGGCGACAAGATGCCTGCGGAAATGGTGCTGTGCAAACAACTGAATATCAGCCGCACCACCATTCGGGAGGCATACCGTGTGCTGCAGTCTCAGGGCTATCTGGACATTCAGCCCGGCCGGGGCGCCTTTGTCCAGAGCAAAGAGCAGAATTTCATTCAGGAGGCCATGGATTGGATCTCCTCCCATCGGGTGGTAAGCAGCGACTATCTGTTCGTGCGCATGGCGCTGGACCCGCTTGCGGCCAGCCTGGCGGCGGAAAACGCCGTCAGCCGTGACATCGACGAGCTGTGCACCATTCACCAGGCCTTTGTGAAAAGCGTTCACGAAAAGGATTATGTGGCCATGGCGGAACTGGACGCACGGTTCCACGCCCGGATCGCCGCCATCACCCACAACGATCTGCTGATCGCGCTGGTGGGACTGGTGAACCACTACTTTGAGATTTTGCGCCAGAACAGCTTTCAGTTTGAGCGAAACGCGTCCCATGCGATCGTGCCTCACGAGCGCATTCTGGAGGCGATCGCGGCGGGCGACAGCGAACAGGCCAAAAAGGAGAGCGTGGCCCATATGCAGGCTGCCATCCAGGACCTGTGCCGCGATGACCCCACGGTTCGGTGAACCGGACAACATTGACAAAACCGGCGCCCTTGCGAGCCTTTTTCGGCTCCCGGGGCGCCGGTTTCTGTTTGTGCGCGGCTTGACAGAAACGCTTTGTGCGTGTACGATACCAAAAACGGAAAAGGAGAGGATCGCGTGCGAATTTTCCGCAAAAAAAGATGGCTGTTGCTGCCGGGGCTGCTGGTGCTGGGGGCGGCGCTGCTGCTTTACGCCCGTTTCGTGGAGCCCGCCCGGCTGACGGTGCGCACCCGCACCGTGCA
Organism: Ruthenibacterium intestinale; assembly: GCF_040096265.1. NCBI lineage: Bacteria > Bacillati > Bacillota > Clostridia > Eubacteriales > Oscillospiraceae > Ruthenibacterium > Ruthenibacterium intestinale. Next base: position 9,284 of record NZ_JBBMFA010000083.1, on the reverse strand, counting down.
GGCCGAGGGGTTGTCCCGTTCGCTGAAGGTGGTGTTCTTCACCGACACCCATTTCGGGCGCTGGTATGGTGTGGACCGGGCCGCCCGCCTGGTGGACGCCATCAATGCCCGGCAGCCGGACGTGGTGCTGTTTGGCGGCGATCTGCTGGACAACTACGCCCGGGACCGGGACAGCCTGGACCTGGAGGAACTGGCCGCGCAGCTGGGGCGCATTCAGGCGCCGGGCGGCAAGTTTGCCGTGTGGGGCAACCACGATTACGGCGGCGGTGCGGTGCGCGTGTACGAGAGCCTGCTGGAGCAGGCGGGCTTTCAGGTGCTCAACGACGAGAGCCTGCTGGAAGAATGGAACGTGCAGGTGGTGGGATACGACGACGTGCTCATGGGCTGGACCGACCCGGAACTGTATCAGCTGAACCGCGATATTTTTCAGCTGGTGGTGGCCCACGAACCTTCGGTGGCTGAAAAAATTTCCGCCCCGGGCGAGTGCTTTGTACTGTCCGGCCACACCCACGGGGGGCAGGCGTCGCTGCCGCTTTTGAACCGGCTCTGGCTGCCCGCCGGATCAGGGGGGATGGTGCGGGGCGACTACACCACACAAGACGGCACACAGGTCTATGTCAGCAGCGGCGTGGGCCTGACAAAATTGCCGCTGCGCTTTTTGTGCCCGCCGGAGATCGTGTGCGTCACCTTTGAACCGGCCGTGTAAAAAACCGCTCGTTTCCATCGGGAAACGAGCGGTTTTTGGTTCATTGGGCGGATGCGCCGGGGGCCGGATGCGCGTAGGGGTCGGGCACCGGGGCGCCGCAGTACGGGCAAATGGGGCTGCCCTCCATCAGGTGCCGCTTGCACCGGGGGCAGTCCGGGCCGATGCGGGCGATCGCCGGCCGCCACAGAGGCGAACAGAAAATGCGGTCCAGGGCAGTCTTGCCCTGCAGCAGTTCATCTTTCAGGTCCTGCGCGGAGATGGGCGCCCAGGTTTTCTCCAAAATCCAGCGGGCGGTGTGCTCCGCCGGGTCCTGTGACGGGTCCAGGGCGAGCAATTCCCGGTTGATCTCCTGCAGGTGCTGCTTCACTGCGGCCGGGTGCAGCTGCCAGCGCATGGAAAAGCGCGGTTCGTATTCCCGGTCCAGATAAGCCAGCAGGCGCTGGGTCTCGAACGGGCTTCCGGGCATGGCCAGGGCCGTCAGCCCCGCAAAGAAGGGCGCCGGGTCGCATTTCATCAGCGAGCGACGCTCCATCGTGCCAAAGGTCCAGTCGCGGATGGTGTAATAGGACGCTTCCAGATAGCTTTTCGGCTGCTCGTCAAAATACACGTCGCAGCGTTTGGAATAGCGGAAATAGCAGCTCCAGATGACCGCAGACAGCACGGCGGACAGACACTGGATGACGGCTGTCCGCACAGCAAGGGTCACCAGCAGCAGTGTCAGCGCGTTGCCCCAGAGGGTCAGGGCGCAAAGCCACAGCAGCTCGATGGACGGCGGCTGGCGGCGCTCCAGCGTGACGATCAGTTTCCACTGCAGCAGACAGTAATAGAAGGAGAACAGCGGGGGAAACATCATGAAAATGCCGGTGGGCGTTGCGATCAGGAAAAAGAACTGCAGCAGGCGGAGCAGGCAACTCAGCACGCCGCCGACCAGCCGCAGCCAGCACAGCGCATAGAAAAGCTGCAGAATGCCGCCTTTCTTTTTTCCGAATGTTTGTTGCTCCATCAGGAAGCCTCCTTGTGCGTCAGGGCGCGGGCGGGTATTCGGTGCACAAAAGCCGGTAGGGCGGTTCGTCCTCCTCTACGGCAGGGAACCGGCCGATGGGCTCGAAGAACCGGTTGTCCGCCACGTCGTCGTTGCAGCTGGACACTTCGCCCACCAGCACGCTGCCCGCCTCGGAGGCGTAAAAAGCGTGATAGCACAGGGGCTCCAGCGTCAGGCTTTCGCCGGGCATCAGGCCGAAGGGAACGCCCGCGGGCACCGTCACCCGGCGGCCGTCCCGGTGCAGGGTCACGTCCGTGTCCAGCCGGTTGCCGTCGGTGTCGGCATTGTACAGGATGAACATCAGTTCACCGCCGCCGCGGTTGATGATGTCCTCGGTCTTTTTCCAGTGAAAATGCAGCGGACACACCTGCAGCGGCTGGCTGAGCATGATTTTTTCCGCATAGGGTTTGCCGCCGGGCAGACCGTTGCGCAGCGTGATCAGCGCAAGACCGGTCTTTTCGTACTGGCCCAGGCCGTAGTCCGTCACGTCCCAGCCCAGCCCGGCCTGGCGCACTTCGTCCCACTCGTGCCCGGCTTCGGCCCACTGTTCGGGTGTGAAGCCCGTGAAGGGCGGCAGCGCAAAGCAGTGGCGCGCCAGCATGTCTTCAAACTGCCGGATGATCCCGTTGATTTCCGATCGCTTCATATTCATTCCTCCATCCGGCGGAAGTCGACCCCCCGCCTTGTTGTCCAGTATTCCAGCGCACGGCGCACAAAGCTTTCGGGAAAGCCGTACCATTCGGCCAGCTGCCAGGGCTCGGTCAGGCCCGAGGCCATGGCCGTTTTCAGCTCGTCCGCCGGCAGATAGTGCTCAAAGGCCCACCGGTTGGCCTTGTACTCGTGCTTTTCCACCAGGTCCCAGGGGCTGGACACCGCGTGGGTGCACCCTGTGGCGCAGTGGCCGATCTCATGGCCCAGCGCCTCCCGGTACTGGGACAGATCCGAAAATTGTGAAAAGTCCAGAAAAATGGCGTACTCGCCGCCCATCTCCAGGGTGGCTGCGTCGGTGAACCCGATGGGGTACGGAAACAGACGGATGCCCCGCTGACGAATGTCCCGGTACATCTTGGAAAGCAATGGCTCACGCCTCCTTATTTGTTCCGGTCCGCCTGCTGCGCGGCACGGAAGATGCGCGCCATCTCCAGCAGTTTGTTCCGGTTCTCTTCGGTCAGTGCCTGCGCCTCCCGGTGCAGGGCATAGGTGAAATCATCAAAGCCGATCTCGTTTTCCGGTTCGCGCCGGTCCGAACGGCCCATCAGCCACTCCGGGTTCACATCCAGCGCCCGGGCCATGGCCTCCAGCACCGGCTGCTTTACGTTTTCGATCCGGCCCTGTTCGTAGCGCTGCACCGTGGACTTGGTCACACCGATGGCGGTCGCGATCTCCTGCAGTGTCATTCCCGCGTCTTTGCGCGCCAACCGAATCCGCTCGGCAATTTTTTCCTGGTCCATTGTGTAACACTCCTTTGTTGGTTTGGTCCCATTGTAGCACAATTATTTGCGTAATGCAACACAAAATCCAAACAAAGTTGCACAAAGTTCTTTGTGAAAGTTGCCGGGTGCAACGCACAGGAAAATAATACCACGGTGCATGTCCGAAAAAGCGTACTTTCTTAAGAAATCTCCTTTTTCTTCTCCTTCTCCTTCGTCTTCTCCTTTTCCTTCTCCTTGGGGGGCGTTCGGTACCGTTCGGTAGCGTTCGGTTTTTGAAACCTTTCGCAAATGTAAGGAATTTGTAAGCCGCTTGTTCTGGATTTAGACATAATTGGCCGCTATAATGAGAAATATCGACAGGAAGGGACGGTTTTCTCCATGAGAAAAATTTTCAAGGGACTGGCGGCAGCGCTTGTGCTTGTGGTGGTGCTGACCGTGCTGGGCGTTGGCGTGGACGGCTGGCGGCTGTACCGCAACGCGGTGGAGCAAACCGGCATCGAGCAGGCCGTGGAGCAGGTGCGCGCACAGGAGGGCTATACGCCGCTGGACCAGCTGCCCGCGCTGTACCCGCAGGCGGTGGTGGCGGTGGAAGACCGGCGCTTTTACGACCACAACGGGGTGGACCCCATTGCCATCGCCCGGGCGGTGTGGGTGAACCTGCGCACGGGCAGCCTGGCCGAAGGGGGCAGCACGCTGACCCAGCAGCTGGCCAAAAACCTGTACTTCACCCAGGAGAAGAAGTTCACCCGCAAAGTGGCGGAAGTGTTCACCGCCTGGGACCTGGAGCGCCGGTACACCAAGGATGAAATTCTGGAGCTGTACATCAACAGCATTTACTACGGCGAGGGCTATTATGGCATCTGCAGCGCCAGCCGGGGTTATTTCGGCAAGGACCCGACGGAGATGACCGATTACGAGTGCACCCTGCTGGCGGGGGTGCCCAACGCCCCCAGCGTGTACGCGCCCACGGTGAACCCCGATCTGGCGGCCCAGCGCCAGCGGCAGGTGGTGGACAGCCTGGTGGACACGGGCTGCATCACCGAGCAGCAGGCGCAGGAGATCCTGGCCGGTGAATAGACAAAACACAAAGGGGCCCCGCGGTGTGCGGGGCCCCTTTGCGCGTGAACCCTGTTGTGCTTCTTTTGGAAAAATACAATGTGTATTATTTTTGCGGGATACAACCCTCTGAATTGTTGCTTTGGACAAAGGGAGCGGCGAAAAACCGTCAAATGGACAAGGGCTTTGCCTGTTGACGGGGCGGCAGGGCGTGGTACAATAAAGGCAGAAATTTCCATTGAAGGAGTTGTTGCACCATGGCAAATCGCATTGTTTTGAATACCATTTCCTATCACGGAAAGGGCGCTTTGGAGAACATCGTGCCGGAGCTGACCGGCCGCGGCTTTCACAAGGCGTTCGTCTGCTCGGACCCGGACCTTTTGAAATTCGGCGTGACGCAGAAAGTCACAGACCTGCTGGACGCAGCCGGCTTCGCCTATGAAATTTATTCCGACATCAAGGCAAACCCCACCATTGAGAACGTTCAGCACGGCGTGGCGGCGTTCCAGGCCAGCGGCGCGGACTGCATTGTGGCCATCGGCGGCGGTTCTTCCATGGACACTGCCAAGGCCGTGGGCATCATTGCGGAAAACCCGGAATTTGCGGATGTGCGCAGCCTGGAGGGCGTGGCTCCCACCAAGAACCATGCCACCTTCACCATCGCTGTTCCCACCACTGCCGGCACTGCGGCGGAGGTCACCATCAACTACGTGATCACCGACGTGGAGAAAAAGCGCAAATTCGTGTGCGTGGATACCCATGACATTCCCGAAGTGGCCGTGATCGACCCCGACATGATGGCCACCATGCCCAAGGGCCTGACGGCCGCCACCGGCATGGACGCGCTGACCCATGCCATCGAGGGCTACATCACCAAGGGCGCCTGGGAGATGACGGATATGTTCCATCTGGAAGCCATCCGCCTGATCTCCAAATACCTGCGCTCTTCCGTGGCCGGCGAGGCCGAGGGCCGCGAGGGCATGGCGCTGGCGCAGTACATTGCGGGCCAGGGCTTCTCCAACGTGGGTCTGGGCATCGTGCACTCCATGGCCCACAGCCTGGGCGCTGTGTATGACACGCCCCACGGCGTGGCCAACGCCATTCTGCTGCCCACGGTGATGGAGTACAACGCGCCCTGCACCGGTGAGAAGTACCGCGAGATCGCCCGCGCCATGGGTGTGGAAGGCGTGGACGCCATGACCCAGGACGAGTACCGCAAGGCTGCCTGCGACGCGGTGAAGCAGCTGAGCGCCGACGTGGGCATCCCGGCCGATCTGAAGGAGATCGCAAAGGACGAGGACGTGCAGTTCCTCAGCGAGTCCGCTTTTGCCGACGCCTGCCGCCCGGGCAACCCCCGCGACACCAGCGTGGAAGAGATTGCCGCACTGTACCGCAAACTGCTGTAACCATCCCAAAAAGAGGGGGCTGTGAGCCCCCTCTTTTTTATGCCGTTTTTCAGTTTTCGATCATGATTTCCAGAATCTCCCGGTCCGTGGCCTCCATGCCGTCCTTGGCCATGCGGCAGAAGCTGTCGATGGTCTCTTCGTAGCAGTCCTTCACAAGACCCTCACCCGGGCGGAACACATGGCCCCGCTTGGCCATCTCGTACCCCAGCAGGCCCGCTTCCACAGAGCTGGCGATTTTGGCCGCGCAGGAAGACTTGGCGCCGTCGCACACAATGCCGCCCACATTGGCCTGGGTGTTGGTGATGATCATGCCCAGCATGTCCGCGTCAGCCCCCTGCAGAAAGGCGATGCCGCAGGCCGCGGCCGTGCCGGCGCTGACCGCGCCGCAGAAAGCGGAAAGCCGCCCGACCTTGTATTTTTGCATGATGGCCACCAGATTGGAGACCACCAGCGCCCGGCACAGCTCCTCGTGGCTGCTGCCCAGGAAACGGGCGTACTCCATGACCGGCACCGAAACGGTGATGCCCTGGTTGCCGCTGCCCGAGTTGATGACCACGGGCATTTCGCAGCCGTTCATGCGCGCGTCCGACCCGGCGGCCGCCGCGGCCCGGGCGCGGATGTTCACGCCGTCGCCGTACACTTCCAGCAGGGTTTGGCCCACGGCCTCGCCCCAGCGGTTGGCCAGACCCTCCCGGGCAATGGCGCTGTTGCATTCGATCTCCTTGTCCAGCACCGGGTACAGGCCGGTCAGATCTCCGGTGCGGGCGTACCGCACAATGTCTTCCAGGTTCAGGCAGCTGCGGTCGGTGCCGTCCGTGCCGGTGCTGTCCAACCGGTGGGGAATGTCGTACACCACCCGGCCGTTGCGCTCGGCGTGGACCACATGGTTGTGCTCGTGCAGAATCTCCACCATGGCCCGGTCCTGCCCGGCGCGGCAGCGCACAAGGATGTGCAGTTTGGCCGGGGTCTCCAGCAGCTGCACCCGGCACGCACCCCGGGCCAGCATCTGCCGGGTGATCTCCAGATCCTGCGGGGTGACGGCGGTCAGCACTTCCAGCTCCCGGTCTGCGTCGCCGCCCACAGCGCCCAGAATGGCCGCGGCCTCAATGCCGCGCAGGTCTTCGGCCATGGGCACGGCCACCGCCCGGGCGTTTTTGATCAGGTTGCCGCTGCACTCCACGCAGATCTCTTCCGGCAGCGCGCCCAGCACCTGCCGCGCCTTGGCCGCCGCAAAGGCGATGGCAATGGGCTCGGTGCAGCCCAGGGCGGTGAGCATCTCCTCGTGCAGAATGGCCTCATATTTCTGAAAGGTTTCCATCACAAATCTCTCTCTTTCATGAAAAAAGGCAGCCGCACAGGCTGCCTTCGATGGGTGGTGGGATCTCAGGGACTCGAACCCTGGACCATCCGGTTATGAGCCGGAAGCTCTAACCAACTGCGCTAAGATCCCACGGCCTTTTTATTATACGATAAAAAAGCCGGAAAGAAAAGAAGAATTTTTTGTGAGAGCGCAGACTCTTTCCGCATTGACCGCGCGCTTTTGCCGGTTGGGGACATCATTTCGCCAGGTCCTTCAACGTTTCGCCGGCGATCCGGTACACGGTCCAGTCGGACATGGGCTCTGCGCCCAGCGACAGGTAAAAATCAATGCTGGGTTTGTTCCAGTCCAGACACCACCATTCCAGACGGCCGCATTTGCGCTCAACGGCAATGGAGGCAAGTTTCTTTAAGATTGCTTTACCGTATCCTTTTCCTCTGTATTCCGGAGAGACGTATAAATCTTCCAGATACAGACCGGCCCGCCCCAGAAACGTGGAAAAATTGTGGAAGAACAGAGCAAACCCGATCTCTTTCCCGTCCAGACAGGCAAAAATCACTTCTGCTTTGTTCTTGTCAAAAATCCACTCTTCCAGCGTTGCTTCATCGGCCACCACTTTGTCCAGCATTTTTTCATACGCGGCAAGCTCTCGAATAAATTTCAAAATCAGGGAAACGTCGTTGCGCTCTGCGTATCGAAAGTTCAATTCCGCATTCATTTTCTCTGCCTCCTCCGGTAAGGGTTGTTACGGGTTCTCTGTGGGCAGCAGCTTTTTGCGCCGCGCCAGAAACAGCGTCAGCGTGGTGCAGCTGGCCACAATGTCCGCAATGGGCTCGGCCACATAGATGCCCAGCACGCTGCCGGTGATCCGGGGCAGGATGATGGCCAGGGGGATCAGCAGAATGATCTTCCGCAGCAGCGCCAGGAACAGGCTGGTCTTGGCCTGGCCCAGGGCCATGAAGGTGGTCTGGCAGGCCATCTGCGCGCCGAAGGCCCAGATGCCCGCGAAGAAGATGGGCATGGTCTTCACCACCAGATCGATCAGCGCCTGCTCCTGGGTGAACAGCCGGGCGGGAACACCCGGGAACAGCACCAGCAGCAGGCAGCACACCACGGTGACGCCCATCGTGATCTTCAGCAGCAGGCGGAAGGTCTCCCGCACGCGGGCGTAATTTTTGGCTCCGTAGTTGTAACTCATGATGGGCTGAGCGCCCTGAGAAATGCCGTTCACCGGCATCACCAGCATTTGCATGATGCTTTGCATGATGGTCATGCTGCCCACGTACAAATCGCCGCCGAAGCGCTGCAGGCCGGTGTTCAGAGTGATGTTCACCAGACTTTCCGTGCTCTGCATGATGAAGGGCGCCACGCCCAGCGAGGCGATGCGCCCCACAATGCGGCCGCAGGGCTTCATGTTGGCCAGACGGATGCGGATGACACTGCGCTTGGAGCACAGAAAGCTCAAAACCCACAGCGCGCTGACCGCCTGGGACAGAATGGTGGCCAGAGCCGCGCCCCGTACGCCCATGCCCAGCACGAAGATGAAGATGGGGTCCAGCACGATGTTCAGCACCGCGCCGATGAGCACACTGAGCATGGCGGTGGCGGCGTTGCCCTGGGCGCTGATGAAGGCGTTCAGCCCCAGCGCCAGCTGCACGAACACCGTGCCCAGCAGGTAGATGGAAATGTAATCCACCGCGTATCCGATGACGTTGTCCGACGCGCCGAAGGCGTACAGAATGGGCTCCTTCCAGATGCTGAAGACCGCGGTCAGCACCGCGGCGGTCACCAGCAGCATGGTCAGGGAGTTGCCCAGAATGCGCTCGGCGCCGGGGCGGTCGCCCGCGCCCAGCTGAATGGATGCCAGCGGCGCCGCACCCATGCCGGAAAAGGCCGCAAAGGCCGACACCAGCAAAAGAATGGGGAAGGTGACGCCCACACCCGTCAGCGCCATGGCGCCGATGTCCGGAATGTTGCCGATGTAAATGCGGTCCACCACGTTGTAAAGCATGTTGATGAGCTGGGCTGCCATACTGGGCACCGCCAGCTTGGCCAGCAGCCGCCCGATGGGCAGGGTGCCCAGTGCCTCGTCGCTGTTCTGTTTCAAGTCTCTCGCTCCCTTGTCTTTCTTACATAACATACAATGATAACACAAAGCGGGTGTAAAGAGAAGCTTTTTCCACCCGAAAGGACCTGCAGGGTGCAGGCTGGTACAAAAAAGGACGCCGGAAAAGCCGGGGTGACATAAGAAAACGGCGGTGAAGCCCCGGAATTTTGACGCATGAAACGCAAAGAGCGGTCCTGCAAGCAAATTGCTTGCAGG
>NZ_JBBMFA010000082.1:0-44559 GCF_040096265.1 Ruthenibacterium intestinale | reverse complement strand
TGTTCCCGCGGGAACAGGGCGCGTTTCTTGTTTATCGGTTGAAGCGCATCTTCAGGGTTGTGGCAAACCGCTGACCCGGATTCAGCCGGGCGGCGGCGGGCTTGTCCTCCCAGCGGCCGTCGGTATCCCGGGCATCGGGCAGCGAGTGCCAGGGCTCGATGCACACAAACTTCACCGGGCCGGGCACGCTCCAGACCAGCACATAGGGGAATCCCTCGATCTGAACATCCACGCTGCGGTCCGTGGCCTTTTCCACCAGGGAGAGCGTGCGGGCGGTCAGCTGCGTCATGCAGATGCTGTCATGAGCAAACAGCGTATCGGTCAGGGGAATGTCGGTCTGGTTCTGGAACAGCGGACGGCGCTGACCGGTCACAAGGCCGTCCTTCTCTCCGGTCTCCACCACCACAGGCGACTGGGGCGCATCAAACCGCAGCACATAATCGCCGGTGGCCTTTCCCTCTTCAAAGGGGCACAGGAACGCCGGGTGGAATCCCAGTCCAAAAGGCATGACTTCATCGCTGTCGTTGATGACCTCTACGCGGTGGGAAACAGTGTTTCCCTCAAGCGTGTACGTGGTGATGAACTGGAACGCGAAGGGAAACTTCTTCATGGTCAGGGCATTGGCTTCCAGACACAGGGTGACACTGTCCGCGTCCTGCTGACGCAGAGTGTGCTCCATGTCCCGGGCAAAGCCGTGCTGGCCACCCTCATACCGAACGCCCTTGCAGGTGAACGCCCCGTCCTTCAGGCGCCCGCAGTAAGGGAAGAGGACCGGCGCATGCCGCGCCCAGACAGCAGGGTCCGCCTGCCAGAGCATTTCCGCGCCGGTCTGCTTGTTCACCACGCTGACAAGCTCCGCCCCGTGGCTTTCCACCGTTACGCGCAAATTTTCATTTTCCAAAATAAATTCCATAAAAGCCTCCTGTATGCAAGCTTTTTCGTATTTGTTTCAGTATAGCGCAAAAACGCCGAAAAAGGAAGAGGCCGCGCCAGTGTCAGGCAGACAAATTTCGGAATAGGTTGAGGTACAGGGCCTCCGCGACGATTTCGGGCGACACGTCCGGGCGCTGCCCTTCCGCCCTTTGCCGCCCGTTTCAGAAAGGAGTTTTTTTATGGAGCAAGCCACCATTCAAAACACCGGCACCGGGATGCTCCAGTTCCGAAGCTACACCGCTTCCGAGGCGTATCCCGTCCCGGACGTTCAGGTGACCGTCACCTTTTCCGACGGCACCCGAACCCAGCTTTCCACCGGTTCCACCGCCCTGAGCCAGGCGATTTCCATTTCCTGCCCGCCCAAAGCGCTCTCGCTGGAACCGCAGAGTACAACGCTTCCCTATGCCACCTGCGACATTCACGCGGAAAAGCAGGGCTATCTTCCCGTGGATGTGAAAGGCGTGCAGATTTTCGACACCATCACCAGTCTTCAGCCGCTGGATATGATTCCCTCGGTGGACCAGAACGGCGCACGCCTGCTCACCGAACCGCTGGAGGACACGCTCGTCCCCGTTCACAAGCTGTTCGCGGGCGGTCCTTCGTCGGGTCAGAGCCCCATCACGGAGTGCCGCGCGCGGGTCTTGTCCACCCCGGTCATCCCCAACAAGATCACCGTTCACCTGGGCCGGCCTGCCGCCAGCGCCCAGAACGTGACCGTATCTTTCCGGGACTACATCAAAAACGTGGCCTCCAGCGAGATCTATCCCACCTGGCCGGAACAGGCGCTGCGCGCCAACATCCACGCTCAAATCAGCCTGGCGCTGAACCGCGTCTTTACCGAATGGTACAAAAGCAAGGGATACAATTTCCAGATCACCAACTCCACCAGCTACGACCAGTACTATGTGCACGGCCGGGACATCTTTGAGCCCATGGACCGCATTGTGGATGAAATTTTCAACACGTACGTGCGGCGCCCCGGCACCATCGACCCCTATTTCACCGAGTACTGCGACGGAAAATCCGTCACATGCCGCGGCATGAAACAGTGGGGCACCGTGACCCTGGCGGAAAGCGGCAAAACCGCTTTGGAAATTTTGAAATATTACTACGGCAACAATCTGGAGATCGTGCGCACCGACAACATTGCCGACATTCCCGAAAGCTATCCCGGCACGCCCCTGCGCATCGGCTCCACCGGCGACACCGTGCGCACGATCCAGCGGCAGCTGAACCGCATTTCCAAGGACTATCCATCCTTCGGCACCCTGGAAGTGGACGGCGTATACGGTCAAAGCACCGCAGATGTGGTGAAAAAATTTCAAAAGCAGTTCGGTCTGACGCAGGACGGCGTGGTGGGCCGCAGCACCTGGTACCAGATCAGCTACATTTACGTGGCGGTGAAAAAGCTGGCGGAACTGACCAGCGAAGGCGAACAGCCCACCGGCGGTCTGGTCAGCGGCACCTTCCCCGGTACGCTGCGCGTGGGCAGCACCGGTGATACGGTGGAACAGGTACAGTTCTGGCTGAACACGGTCGCCGACTATGTGCCCAGCATTCCCAAGGTAAATGTGGACGGCATCTTCGGCGCGGCCACCCAGGCGGCCGTGCGCGCCTTCCAGACGCACTACGGTCTGACCGTGGACGGCATTGTGGGCCGCGCCACCTGGGACACCCTGTACGGGGAGTACCGGTCCATTCAGGAGGATGTCGCGCCTCCGGGCGTAACGCAGCCCGGCCAGTATCCCGGCACACCGCTGCGCACAGGGTCTCGCGGCAATGAGGTCAAACAGATGCAGTTCTATCTGCGCATCATCGCCCGGTCCAACAAAAACATCCCGTCCATCAATGCGGACGGCATCTTCGGTGCGGCCACCCAGGCGGCTGTGCGCGCCTTCCAGAGCGCCTATGGTCTGTCCGTGGACGGCGTGGTGGGGCCGCTGACCTGGAACAAAATCTATGAAGTGTACACCGATTTGATCAATGGCCTGCTGACTTCGGACCAGCGGCCGGGCGTGTATCCCGGCACGCCGCTGCGCGTGGGCAGCACCGGGCGGGCGGTCAAGGAAGTGCAGTATTATCTGTATCTGCTCAGCGCCTATTTCCCCGAGATTCCCGTCATCGCTTACGACGGCGTTTTCGGCGCTGCCACAGAAAAAGCCGTGCGCGCCTATCAGCAGCTGTTTGGCCTGACGGTGGACGGCATTGTGGGCCGTGCCACCTGGGACAGCATCTACCAGCGCTTCACCACCCTGCGCAACGTGGACGGCCCCATGCTGAACCTGCGTGTGCTGGCCTATCCCGGCTATGATCTGCAGGAGGGGTCCCAGGGCGAGATTGTCAAATTTGTACAGTTCATGCTGGCATATATCGGCGTATTCTATGACCCCATCCTGCCCATTGACGGGCTGACCGGCGTCTACGGCCCCGAGACCGCCGCCTCGGTGCGCAGTTTCCAGCAGGAGTTCAGCCTGCCGCAGACCGGCGTGATGGATGAGACCACCTGGAACACCATGGTGATCATTTATCTCAGCCTGGCGGCCGACCCCACCGGTGTGGACCGCCCCGTGGGCGAATATCCGGGCTACGTGCTGGCCTTCGGCAGCGCCGGTTCCGCCGTGCTGGAGCTGCAGCAGTTCATGAACGAGATCGCGTCCCGGTTCTGCGCCGGCTGGTTTGTGCCGGAAAACGGCATTGTGGGCGAAACCACCTACAACGCCGTCAAGGAGTTCCAGAAAGGGTTCGGCCTGCCGGTCACGGGGCTTGTGGACCGCCTGACCTGGGACACCATTTACGACTATTATTTGATGGAGGAATGAACCATGGCCAAAATCTTTGTCTATGACGCGTACAACAACAAATTTCTGATTTACAACCTGTCGGAAAACGACGCCATGCCCTACGCCTACGGCAACACCATGCGTGTGCGTGAGTTCCGCGGCTCGTCCAACAGCCCCACGCTGTGGACCACCACCACGGCCATGGAGGCATGGAACCTGACCCGGCGCAGCTACGGCAAGGGCATTTACATCGGCTACGCCTTCAAGCGCATCTGGGAAGGCGGCCACGGCACGGCCAGCCAGCATTATGCCGGCGTAAGCTTCGACGTGGGCCAGAATGTGTCCAGCGCCGAGCGCCAGAAAATTTACAACACCGCGGTGGCCACCGGCGCCTGGGGCTATGTGGAACCGCTGAGCATGACCCCCCGCTGGGTCCATTTTGACCGCCGGTACGGCAAGCCCGCCTGTTCGGGCACCACCGCAGGCTACCCCACCGTACGCCGGGGCAGCCGCAACACCTACGTGCTGATTTTGCAGGACGGTCTGAACGCCCTGGGATATTCCACGCGCACGCTGGACGGCATTTTCGGCGCCAATACCGAAAACGCCCTGAAAGGCTTCCAGCGCGCTGTAGGGCTGACGGCCGACGGCATCTGCGGCTGCCAGTCCTGGAAAAAGCTGACCGCTGCCGTGGTGGGCATCGGCCGCACCCGGACGGTCATCGACTGACCGGCAAAGAAAAACAGCCCCGGACGCAGATTGCGTCCGGGGTCGTTCTTTTTCCGTTCTCATTCCACCGGTTCGTTCAAAAGTTCCTCGTAATAGCTGTACCAAATGTCGTACGAATCCACGCCCAGCAGCAATTCTCCGCTGTCCGCATCCGCCAGCCAGGCCGTCAGCGGCAGCTCCGCCTGCCCCATACCGTCCAGCTGTACCCGGCACTCGTCGTAGAAATTCCGGCACAGATCTTCCGCTTCGTACCAGGCCGCCAGCGCATCGGTATCCCCCGCAGCCGCCTGCTCGGCCAGGTGCAGCAGACCTTCCTGATCCAGCACGCCGTTGATGCACTCCGGATCTTCCATGTAGAAGAAAATCGCATTTTTGCCGGAGTCCTGCGCCCACTGCTCCAGATCCAGTTCCAGGTTTGTGATCCAGGCGTCTGCCTGGTCTTCCGCCCGCACCGGTTCCGGCACCGGCGAAGCTGTATTCAAAAGCAGAGGAAGGAAACTGAGAAGCACGATCACCACAAAAACGCCTACGATCGTCAGCAGCACCCGCCGGGTTCTGCGGCCGGACTCCTGCCTGCGCTCCAGCGCGGCCAGCGAAACCTTTCCGTTTCGAACCACCGGGCCGGCATCCTCACCGGAGAACAACGGCTGCTGTGACCCGCTGATGCGCATGCCGCAATGCGGGCACCGCTCCCCTGAAAAATTCTCGCAGCAAACCGGACACTTCATGTTTCTCACCTCTCCCCATTCTTTGTTTCAGTGTAACACGGACGGTCTGAAAAAGCAATTTCTTCACAAAAAAGCCCTGTCCCGACGGACAGGGCACAACCGCATACTTTCCCTTTTTAAAACGATCAACGGGGATTGACAATGTTGCGCCAATCCAGATCGCCGCGCTCCAGACCATGGATCAAAACCTCTGCCGTGGCGATGTTGGTCGCCATGGGGATGTTGTGCACATCACACAGGCGCAGAAGGTTCATCTCGTTTGGTTCATGAGGCTTTGCCGTGATCGGGTCACGGAAAAACAACAGCAGGTCAATCTCGTTGCAGGCAATGCGCGCCGCAATCTGCTGGTCGCCTCCGTGCGTGCCGGACAGGCAGCGCTGAATGGGCAGACCTGTAGCTTCGCTGACCAGTTTGCCTGTGGTGCCCGTCGCCGTCAGATTATGCTGCGCCAGCACCGGGCAGTACGCAATGCAGAACTGGACCATCAGTTCTTTTTTCGCATCATGTGCGATCAGTGCAATGTTCATGTGGATCAATCCCCTCTGAATGTATAGTGGAAAACGTCAACGCACGATCAAGGGAACCTGCTCGCCGCAAAGACGCGCTGCAATGGCGTCAAACACGCGGTAAGCCGTACTTTTCTGTGCAAGGGCTGTTCCCGTTGCCCCTGCGGCACGCACCTCGGCACTCTCGGGCACCACGCCGATCAGCTGCGCGCCCACGGTGTCGATGCACTCGTCCAAATCGCGTATGCCGCACCCGTCCAGCCGGGGCGGCACCCGGTTGATGACCAGCCGGATATCCTGAAGCCCGCCGGCCGCCAGCGCATCACAAACAATGTGCCCGTCCCGCAGAGCAACGGGGTCGGGCGTAATGACCAGCAGCGCACGGTCCGCCACAGCGGCGGCTGCCTCAAAAGGCGCGCCCATGCCTGCGGCCGTGTCCAGCACGATATCGTCAAACACCGGTTTTGCGCGCTCTGCAAAAACCTGCAGTGCCGCGGCGCGCACGCGGCCGCCCGAATAGGGCGCAGAGATCACATACAGATCCGGATACAGCGGGCTTTCCACAATGGCCTTGCCTGCGGCGCACCGCCCGGAGAATACATCTTCCACATCGTAGACCGTTTTGCCGTACACCCCTGCAATATAGTCCACGCTGCGCAGGCCGGAGTCCAGTTCCACCAGCAGCACCCGCCGCCCGCGGGCAGCCAGCCGGCCGGCAGTGAGCACCGCCACAGTGCTTTTTCCGGTACCGCCTTTGCCGGACGCCACCATGATGACTCTCGCACCCATGCTTTCCCCTCCATGACAAGAAGTGACAGTACCTCCTATCATGCCTACTTTTACAGCATATCACAAAAAAGAGAACTGCACAACACTTTTTTTCAGCACTTCACACAAAATCATACAAATTCAATCGGATTCGTCAAACCCGAGGGCCTGCCAGCAGGCCATACTCCGCAAAGCGCGGTGCACCTGAGACACCGGCAGCCCCACCACATTGAAGTAGCAGCCCCGAATGCCGCGCACAAATTTGGCCGCGCCGCCCTGGATGCCGTATCCGCCCGCCTTGTCGTAAGGCTCGCCGCTGTCCAGATAGGCATCCCGCTCAGCCGCATCCAGCGGCCAGAATTCCACCTCGGTGGTGACGCAGAAACGCCGCTGCTCGCCCGGTGCCTGAATGCACACCCCCGTGTGCACCCGATGCGTCCGGCCGCTGAGGCTGTCCAGCATGCGGCGGGCGTCTTCCCGGTCCCGGGGTTTGCCCAGCACCTGGCCGTCCACATCCACCACCGTGTCGCAGCCCACCACCACATCACCGGGGCGCAAAGCCGCGGCCGCCGCGCATTTTGCATCGGCCAGCACCTGCGCCAGGGCGGCCGGGTCCGGCGCGGTCAGCGCGCTTTCGTCCACATCGCTGACGCACACCTCATACGCGGGTGCGGCCAGCGCCATCAGTTCCCGCCGCCGGGGCGAGGCCGAAGCCAGCACAAGCTTCATCCACGGTCCCTCCTCAGCGCAGATTGGTCTTATTGTAAAGGAAAATGGCCGCCGCAATGGTAAAGATCTGCGCAACGCTGATGCCCATGGAGAAACCAAAGGACAGCTTGATGACGGACAGGTCCAGCACAAAGGGCGCGTCGGCATTAAACCCGATGGACTGATAATAGGACAGCCAGCTCAAAAACGACACGTTTTTACACACCGCCGCCAGCATGGCGCCCAGCACGATCCCCGCCAAAATGAAAAACCACAACAGAAACGTGCGTTTCAACTTCATTGTTTGTCTCCCCTTTTACTGTTTTCCCGTGGAGCCGAAGCCGCCCTGGCCCCGCTGTGTCTCGCCCAGCTGCTCCACTTCCAGCATCTGCGGGATCAGAACAGGCATCACGGCCAGCTGTGCAATGCGCTCGCCGTTCTGCACCGTGTACGGCTTGTCCGACAGGTTGACCAGCCCCACGCAGATCTCGCCCCGATAATCGGAATCAATGACGCCCACACCGTTGGAAAGCGCCAGGCCCTCCCGCACAGCCAGGCCGCTGCGGGCAAAGACCAGCGCCACGGTCTCGGGGCCGGGCAGTTCGATGGCGATGCCCGTGGGAATGACGGCACGGCCCAGAGGTTCCAGGTGCACGCCCTCGTCCCCGCACACGGCACGCAAGTCCACCGCGGCGCTTCCCGGAGTAGCTCTTCCGGGAAGAACAGCGCCCGGACGCACTTTTTTTAACTTTAAAACCATTTTCCTCTCCTTTTCTCCGGCGTTACTGCGTACCCTTGAAGTACAGTCCCCGGGTGAAGGCCCCATCAAAGGGGCGACGGCTGCAGAACAAATCCAGCACCTGGCGCACCCGTTCCGGCTCTTCCGTGGTAAAGTAGAGAACTTCCCACTCCACCGGCAGCGCGCCGGGCTTATCTCCCATATAAATGGGCACGGGGTTGTACACCGTGCGCGCGCCGTCCGGACCAGAACAGCGCACCGGGAAGCGGACGCCCTTGCGGTCTTCCAGCTCCCCTTTGCGCGAGCAGCCCGCACAGGTGTGCACATTGTGCAGCGGGCAGGCCCGCGTGAGCATCAGCGGCATGTGGCCATAGGCCAACGCCATCCGCGGCCGGTCGCCTCCGGCCCGCGCCATCTCCGACGCGGTCAGTTCCGGACTGAGCGTCAGGGCCTGCGCCCCCAAAGCCTCATAGGCCCGGGCCGCCAGCTGGTTGGTCACATTCAGCCCGAAGCCGCCCGCCACAGGCATTCCCTGTGCAAGGCGGAAATGGGCGATATTCTGCGCCACACAGCCGGCAAATCCCTGCTCCGCACAAGCCTGCAGCTGCCGGGCCGCCCGCTCTTCCGCCGGGCCGAACAGCACCCGGGGAATCTCCAGCCAGGTTTTTGCGCGCAGCGGCTCCGGCACCTGCTGCCACTGGTCCAGCGGCACGGAAATCCACGCCACCTGCTCCGGCAGCGCATCCGGCAGCTGCCCGGTGCTCTCCAGCCGCAGCACCAGCCCCCGGCTGTCCGCCGGGCGCGGCGGCTGCACCGACACGTGCTCCTGCGTGCAGGGCAGCGGGCACGGCGCCTGCCGCATCTGAAGAAGCTGCTCCAGCGCGTCCCGGCGCAGCCCGTTCACTTCGCCCGCGGGCACAAAGGCCCCGGCGTTTTCCAGTTCCATTTCCGCGGCATAAAAAGGTTTGCCGCCGGTTTTTTCCAGCGCGCGGCGATAGGCCTCGGCCGGATCTTTCTGTGCCGGGACAGGCGGTGTGTTTCCTTTTTTCTCCACCACATGACCGTCCTCGTCCCGAACGGTCAGCCGGGCCCCGTCCTCTTCCAGTGTCAGCCGCAGGTGCACCGGCACAGAGGAACGTTCTCTGCGGAACAGCTCCCGCAGACGGGGAATGGCCTGCCGGGCTGCGGCCGCATCCTCAGCAGTACGCACCCCGAACATCTGTCCGTCCCGGCGTCCGATGAGATAACCATCTGTAAACCCGGAGCGAGAAAATACATCTTGTAGTAATTCTTTGTCATAGGCCTGTCCGTCCCGTGCCTGCACGCAGGCGTTGACAGCGGCGGCCACATACTCGGGCGTGCGCAGACGGCCTTCAATCTTCGCGCTGGCCACGCCCGCCTGTGCCATGGCCGGAAGGTGAGCGATGTGACTCATATCCTTGAGGCTGAGATGGCACGCCCCGGGCTGCCCGGCGCTGAACGGAAGGCGGCAGGGGCCCGCGCAGGCGCCCCGGTTGCCGGAGCGGCCGCCCAGGAAAGCGCTCATATAACACTGACCGCTGACGCTC
Source organism: Ruthenibacterium intestinale (assembly GCF_040096265.1). NCBI lineage: Bacteria > Bacillati > Bacillota > Clostridia > Eubacteriales > Oscillospiraceae > Ruthenibacterium > Ruthenibacterium intestinale. The sequence goes on along the minus strand of NZ_JBBMFA010000082.1, from coordinate 35,100 downwards.
ATGCACAAAGCGCCGTGGACAAAACATTCCACCTCAATGCCGCATTCTGCGGCGATGTGGCGGATCTCCTCCAGCGTCAGCTCCCGGGAGAGAATGACCCGGGAAAAGCCCATGTCCCGCAGCTGAAGCGCACCGGCCAGGCTGTGCACGCTCATCTGAGTGGAGCCGTGCAGCGCCAGACCCGGCGCCACCCGCTTTGCCAGCTGCGCCACGGCCAGGTCCTGCACGATTAGCGCATCGGCCCCGGCGGCGGCCACGTCCCGCACAGCCTGCTCCAGGCCGGGCAGCTCGGCGGGATACAGGGTGGTGTTCAGCGTGACGTATACTTTCACATTTCGGGCATGACAAAAAGCCGCGGCCTCGCACAAGGCTGCGGCGGAAAAGTTGCCGGCGGACCGGCGGGCGTTAAAATGCAACAGCCCGAGATACACAGCGTCCGCTCCCGCGCACACTGCCGCGCGGAGCATGTCGGCATTGCCGGCAGGCGCCAGAATCTCAGGCCGGTTGTTCCTCTGAAACGGCATTACTTCTGCTCTTTCAAGTAGCCCAGCTCACGGCGCAGGCGCTCCACCTCACGCCGCGCCTCTTCGGCTGCCAGCTTGGCCTTGGCCGCGTCCTCCAGATAGTCCTTGATCTGGGCGCGCATGTTGTCGGCGCCGCTGGTGCTTTTTTTCAATTCGTCCAAATATCCCAAAGCGGTGATGACCGCGGCCGTCGCCACGGAGGCCGTCGGGTTGTTGACCATCATCTGGTTCATGTCGGCGTCCAGTTTTTCCGCAAGACTTAAGACGTATTCCTCCGTATCAGTGGTAGCGATCACATAGCTCGAACCGCAGATCTCCAATTTGATTTTATTGGCAGGCATGTGAAAACCCCTTTTCTAAAAATAAGTAGTCGGGCGGCCAATGGGGACACCTCGCCCATTCTGCCGTCGTTTCTTCCCTATTATATACGAAATCTTCAAAGATAAAAAGTGGATTTTTGAAAAAAGGTCATAAAAAAAGTGTTTTTATTGAATCCGGCCGTCTAAAATACTATAATAAAAGTGCTTTGATGCACTCAAACGATGATTTTTTTGAAATTATACAAAGTGGGAGTAGATGAAGTTGGAGACCAAGATCACCGCCAAGTCTTTTGAAAAGATGCTGGAGGATAAGCTTTTCAGCGAATTCGCCATTGACATTGCCTCTGCCACCGACGAGCAGCTGTACCGTGCTCTTGCCCTGATCGTGCGCGGCATGCTCAGCCGCAAGCGCAAGGAGTTTATGGCCCGCACTTACGGCACCGGCAGCAAACAGGTGTACTATCTGTGCATGGAGTTTCTGATGGGCCGCAGCCTGAAGACCAGCCTGTTCAACCTGGGGCTGAACGAGGCGGCGGAGGCCGTTTTGAAAAAGCACGACATCAAACTGGAAAACATCTATGACCAGGAGCCGGACGCCGGCCTGGGCAACGGCGGTCTGGGCCGCCTGGCCGCCTGCTATCTGGACGGTCTTGCCACGGACTGCATTCCCGGCACGGGTTATTCCATCCTGTACGAGTACGGCATCTTCAAGCAGAAGATCGTGGACGGCTGGCAGGAAGAGCACGCCGACAACTGGCTGCCCGGCGGCAGCGTCTGGCTGAAGAGCCATCCTGACCAGGCGGTGGAAGTCAAGTTCGACGGCGAGATCGAAGAGAGCTGGGAGGGCACCTATCACAGCGTGACCCACAAGAACTATTCCAGCGTCATCGCCGTGCCCTACGACATGTATGTGGCGGGCTATGATTCCAAGGGCGTGTCTCAGCTGCGTCTGTGGAAGGCCAAATCCCCCGGCTTTGACATGAGCAGCTTCAACGCCGGCCAGTACGGCAACGCCATCAACAAAAGCGCCAACGCCGAGCTGATCAGCAAGGTGCTGTACCCCAACGACAACCATGTGGAAGGCAAGATCCTGCGTCTGCGCCAGCAGTATTTCCTCAGCGCCGCATCCATCGGCGACATTGTGAAGAACCACCTGTCCCAGTACGCCACGCTGGACAATCTGCCCGACCAGATCGCCATTCATATCAACGATACTCATCCCACCCTGGCCATTCCCGAGCTGATGCGCATTCTGCTGGACGAGTGCGGCTTCACCTGGGAGCACGCCTTTGACATCACCCGCCGCACCTTCGCCTACACCAACCACACCGTGATGAGCGAGGCGCTGGAGAAGTGGAACATCGACATCTTCAAAAAGACCCTGCCCCGCATCTATCAGATCTGCGAGGAAATGGACCGCCGCTGCCGCGCGGACCTGCAGCAGGTGTTCCACGACGACTGGGGCAAAATCAACTACATGGCCATTCTGGGTGACAACCAGGTGCGCATGGCCAACATCTGCTGCTATGTGTGCCACACCATCAACGGTGTTTCCAAGCTGCACAGCGAGATCATCAAGCAGAGCGTGTTCCACGACTACTACCTGTATGCGCCCAAGAAGTTCACCAACGTGACCAACGGCATTGCCTACCGCCGCTGGCTGCTGGCCTCCAACCCGGGCCTGACCAACCTGCTGAGCGAGACCATCGGCGACGGATTCAAAAAGGACGCCAGCAAGCTGAAGGATTTTGCGGCTTTCGCCAAGGACAAGACCGTTCTGGAGAAACTGGGCCAGGTCAAGGATCAGAACAAGGTGATTTTCGCCCAGCATCTGGAAAAAGTGACCGGGCAGGTGATCGACCCCCACAGCATCTTCGACGTGCAGGTCAAGCGCATGCATGAGTACAAGCGCCAGCACCTGAACGCGCTGAACATCGCGGCCCAGTACCTGTACCTGAAAAACAACCCCAACGCCGACTTTACGCCCAAAACCTACATCTTCGGCGCCAAGGCCGCGCCGGGCTATTACATGGCCAAACAGATGATCCGCCTGATCTGCAAGCTGGGCGCGCTGATCGACGCGGACCCCACCGTGCGCGAAAAGCTGCGTGTGGTCTATCTTCAGGACTACTGCGTGACCACCAGCGAGCGGCTGATGCCCGCCAGCGAGGTGTCCGAGCAGATCAGTCTGGCCGGCACTGAGGCCTCCGGCACCGGCAACATGAAGTTCATGCTGAACGGCGCTGTGACCCTGGGCACCCTGGACGGCGCCAACGTGGAGATCGCCCAGGCGGCCGGCAAGGAAAACGAGATCATCTTCGGTATGCTGACCCCGGAGGTCAACGAGCTGAAAGCCTTCGGCTATCACCCCTCCAGCTTCATCAACGCCTGCCCGCAGGCCGCGGAAGTGCTGGACTTTTTGGAGCGCGGCTGGAACGGCGACAGCTTCCATGAGATCTCATCCAACCTGCGCACTTCGGACCCGTACATGGTCATGGCAGACTTTGCCGACTACCTGCGGGCACAGAAGGACGTGACCCGCCTGTACAACGACCGGGAGACCTGGAACCGCATGAGCCTGATGAACATCGCCAACAGCGGCATCTTCTCGGCCGACCGTTCCATCTACGACTACGCGCGCAACATCTGGCACGCGAAACCCGTTAAATAAAACACTGCCGGAAACGTTCTGCCGCACACGCGCCCCGTGTGCGGCAGTTGTCTGCGGCGACAAAATCCAAAAGGGAGCCACTTCATCGTATGACGTCGATTTACAACAGCCAGGACAGCTTTTACAAAACCCCCTACGGAGCCGTGCGTGCCGGTCAGACCGTCACGTTCCGGCTGGCCGTGCCCTGCGAATACGGCTGCACCACCCCGTACCTGATCTGGAATCGGGACGGCGGTGAGCCGGTGATGCAGCCGCTGAGCAAAGAGCAGACCCGCGACGGCCGGGACCTGTTTTCCTGCGCGCTGGCCTTCGGCGAGGCCGGGCTGTATTTCTACTACTTCGATTTGTACACCGGATACCGCAAACTGTACCGCGGCCCCCTGGGTGAGTGCACCATGACCACCGGCACCGGAGAGAGCTATCAGCTGACCGTGTTCGAGGCGGATTTCGAAACGCCCCGGGCGGTGGCCGGCGGTGTAATGTACCAGATTTTTCCCGACCGGTTCTGCGAGGGCGTAAAAAACAAGGTGATGCCCTTTGCGGACCGCATCTACCGGCCCAACAAACACGGCGAGCCCTATTTCTGGCCCACCGAGCAGGCGGACGGTTACCTGAACAAGGACTACTTCGGCGGCGATTTGGAGGGCATTCGCCAAAAGCTGCCCTATCTGGAAGAGCTGGGCGTGACGCTTGTGTATCTGAACCCGGTGTTTGAGGCCCATTCCAACCACCGGTACAACACCGCCGATTACCGGAAGATCGACCCGCTGCTGGGCACCAACGAGGCCTTTGAGGAGTTGTGCTGGGAGGCAAAGCGCCACGGTATCGGCATCATTCTGGACGGCGTGTTCAGCCACACCGGTTCCGATTCCATCTATTTCAACCGGGAATGCCGGTACAATTCCTTCGGCGCGTGGCAGGGCGAGGGCAGTCCCTTCCGCTCCTGGTATGACTTTTCCCCCTCCTACAAGTGCGGCTACCGGTCCTGGTGGGGCTTTGAGACGCTGCCCGAGGTGAACGAGCACGACCCCGCCTACCGCAGCTTCATCTGCGGCAAGGGCGGCGTGATCGACTACTGGATGGACCTGGGCGCCTCCGGCTTCCGCCTGGACGTGGCGGATGAGCTGCCGGACGATTTCATCGTGGAGATCCGCCGGGCGGTCAAGCGCCACGGCGAGGACAAATATCTGCTGGGGGAAGTGTGGGAGGACGCCACCAACAAATGGAGTTACGGCCGCCGCCGCACCTATCTGCTGGGCAAAGGGCTGGACGGCGTGATGAACTACCCCTTCAAAGAGGCCGCGCTGGGCTTTGTGAAGGGCGAAGACACCCGCGGCATCGCGGACCGCATCGTGCGCATCTGCGAAAACTACCCCGCGCCCGCTCTGAATGCCGCCATGAACTTTCTGTCCACGCACGACACGGTGCGCGCCATTACGGCACTGGCCGGTGAAAGCTGCGAGGGCCGGGACCGCTATTGGCAGAGCGGCCGCCGCCTGACCCCCGACCAGTACGAACGGGGCCGCCGCATGCTGGTGATGGGCTACGCGCTGATTTTCACGCTGCCGGGCATTCCCAGCATCTACTACGGAGACGAGATCGGCATGCAGGGATACAAAGATCCCTTCAACCGTGCCTTTTTCGACTGGGACAGCACCGAGACCCGCATTCGGCCGGCGCTGAAGCGGCTGGCCGCGCTTCGCAAAAACTGCTCCGCCTTCGCGGACGGCGACTTTCATCTTCTGCGCGCGGAGGACGGCGTGCTGGAGTTTGAGCGCCGGGGCGCTTCCGCCGTGGCAGCGGTGTGCCTGAACCGCACCGCCAGCACGCTGACTACCCGCCTGCTGGACCAGACCGTGACCGTGAACCCTTACGACTTTGCGGCCATCACCCGCACGCTCTGACCTTCTTTCTTAAAAAATGCAAAACAAAACGCCGTTCGGAAAAGTTCTTCCGAACGGCGTTTTTTATTTATATTTTGACAGCCGGCCTCAGGCCCGTGCGCACTGTTTGGTCTGCGTCAGATTTCCCTCGGCATCGTAGTATTCCAGCGTCAGGTTCTCGCCGCTTTCATCCACGCTCATCAGCACATAGCCGCCGTCCGTATTCCAGCCCTGTACCTTTCCGTCGATCATGGTACCCAGACCGTAGTACTCACCGGCCAGCGTGTCCGCGGTGATTTTAAAGGTGGAGCCGTTTTCCTCGCTCCAGCTGCCGCGCACGGCCCGGGCCATGGAAGAGGTGTCCGATCCGTCCACCTGTTCGTAGCAATAGGCCAGAACCGATTCCAATTCTTCCACGCTCATGTAATAGACATCGTCCGGCGAATCTGTGAGGTAGCAGCTCTGGCCTACAAACCAGACGTAGCTGTCCCACTGCTGCACGGTCAGCTGAAAGGTGGTGTCCCCCAGCACAGCGGTGATGTCCAGATAAGCGTCCACACCCAGCTCTTCGTTTTCCACCACGTCCTCGGTCACGCTCAGCTGGTCGAACCCGGCAGACATCGCCTGATACACGGGGATCTCATCGCTGTAGAACATATGCGCCCGCTGGAACTGCTCCAGATAGCTGCCGGTGCGCTCGGCTTCCAGCAGGTAGCCGTTGATATAAGCCTGATCGTAATCCAGATACTGCTGGAAAATGTCATCCACCTGGCTGCCGTAGGAACCGTTGTAGAATTCATCGCCTGCCCATTCGTCCTCGTAATAGGAGTTGTAGTCATCCCACTCGGGCAGGTCCCAGTCGGAGCTGGTTTGAAACGCGCGGAACGCCATGCTGAAAATCAGCGCCACCAAAGCCACAATCCAGACCAGATAGCCCGCGATCAGCCCGATCAGCGCGCCCACATGGGGTTTGCGGGTGGCGTCCCCCTGCACATAAGCGCAGTAACGGCGGTTAAAGGTCGCACCGTTGTAAATGGCGACGGTCAGCCCCCACACGCCGCACACCACACTGAACAGCCAGGACACCAGCACCGGCGGACCGAAAAGGGTTCCTGTGCCTCCGGTGTTCAGCTGGGACAGCGCAATGTTGCCCGCATACAGGCAGGCGAACAGTTCGCCCACACACTGCACCAGCAGCAGCGGAAAGTACAATTTCCAGAAACAGCTGAAAAAGCCCCGATACAGCGCATGAAACGGTCCCAGGAAAAAGGCTGCAAAATTGAACCGGCCGGGATTTCCGGCCGCGATGGACGCAAACTCGCGTGCGTAATACGGGTCCGGCACATCCGCCACGGAATACACCGGCGCATCCGTCCGCGCCCCGCAGCGGGGGCAGAACAACGCCCCCTGAGGAAGCTCTCTCCCACAATTCCGGCAAACCATACGCCGTCCTCCTCATTGTTTTTCTTTCATTATAGCGTTGGTGCCGGGTGTTTGCAAGAAACGGCGGCGCATATGGATAAACGGGTGCGCAAAACGCCCCGGCTCGCCCGGTCACGCCGCACATATCCCGGCGTTGATTGAGGGGGTTGTACTCAAAAAAATGCCGTTTTCCGCCAAACAGGGCCTAAAAAGGGATTTTTTGAGCTTTGTGTTTTCGCGCCGCATTTGGTACAATAAGGCTGTCGACAAACTTCGGCAGCGACGCAGTCGAGTAACCTGCAACGCAGGAAAACGCCGCGCACAACGCGGCAGAAAGGAAGAGGATTCGTATGGTTTTTTCCCCCCTGTCGCTTCTTTGGCTCGGCCTGGCCATTGTGTTCGGCGTGCTGGAGGCCGTGACCGTGGCCCTGGTGAGCATCTGGTTCGTGCTGGGTGCCGTGGCCGCGCTGATCGCCTCTCTGTTCACATCATCGTTTCTGGCCCAGTTCTTTGTGTTTGTCCTGGTCAGCGGCGCGGCGCTGGCCGTCAGCTGGCCTTTGATGAAAAAACGCCGCAACGCGCGGCCCGTGCCCACCAACGCAGACCTGAACGTGGGGCGCACCGCCACCATCATTGAACCCGTGACCCCCAACCAGCCGGGCCGCGCCCGTCTGGACGGCGTGGACTGGACCGCCAGGTCCTCGGTTGCCCTGGAAAAAGGGCAGCTGTGCACCGTGATCTCTGTGGACGGCGCCACACTGACGGTGGAACCCATGCCCGGCACCGCCGCCGTATAACAATAAGGATCTCATTTAAAAGGAGGAATACTGTATGCCCATCATTCTGATTCTGATCGTTCTCATCATCGTTCTGCTCATTATGAACATCCGCATCGTTCCCCAGTCCTACCAGTACGTGGTGGAGCACCTGGGCCGGTACAAAACCACCTGGGACGCAGGCGTCAAATTTCTGATTCCCTTCATGGACCGGGTGGCCAAAAAGGTCTCTTTGAAAGAGCAGGTGGTGGATTTTCCGCCTCAGCCCGTTATCACCCGGGACAACGTGACCATGCAGATCGACACGGTCATCTTCTTCCAGATCACGGACTCCAAGCTGTTCACCTACAACATCGAGCGCCCGCTGGCCGCCATTGAAAACCTGTGCGCCACCACGCTGCGCAACATCATCGGTGAAATGGAGCTGGACCACACCCTGACCAGCCGCGACATCATCAACACCAAGATCACCGCCATTCTGGACGAAGCCACGGACAAGTGGGGCATCAAGGTCAACCGCGTGGAAGTCAAGAACATCATGCCTCCCTCTGAAATTCAGGATTCCATGGAGAAACAGATGAAGGCCGAGCGCGAGCGCCGCGAGAGCATTCTGCGCGCCGAAGGCGAAAAACGCAGCGCCATTCTGGTGGCCGAAGGCGAAAAAGAAAGTGCCATCCTGCGGGCCGACGCTGTGCGCGAGCAGCGCATCCGTGAGGCGCAGGGCGAGGCCGAGGCTCTGATGACGGTGCAGAAGGCCCTGGCCGACTCCATCAAGATGCTCAACGAGGCCGATCCCTCTCAGAAGGTGCTGACGCTGAAAAGCCTGGAGGCGCTGCAGAAAGTGGCCGACGGCAAAGCAACCAAGCTGATCGTGCCCAGCGAGCTGCAGAACCTGGCCGGCCTTGTGGCCAGCGCCAAGGAAATGATGACCATGGACGAAACGAAACGCTGATTTTTCCAAAAGCCAGACCGGCACGCCGGTCTGGCTTTGCTTTTTCGTCTGTTTTCGCGCGCCTTGTACAGCGAAAAATTGTAGCAAACGTGCATTGCCAAACCGAATGGGATTCGGTAGAATAAAAGTGTATTTTTCATAAATTGTTCACAATTGACTTCGATATATCGCCGGCGATAGGGGCCGGCAGTTTCTAGCGGGCGGCCGTAAATCACCCGGCTATCGAAGCGGCGTTGTTATGCCGTTTCGAAGGCGCGGGTCCCGGTGAGAGGCCCGCGCCTTCTTTTTGCGAAACGGGGCGTGTCCCCTTTCGATATACGATCTATTTTTTCTTTTTACAGGAGGAACAATCATGGAAAAATTCTTTCGTCTGAAAGAACATGGTACCACGGTGAAGACCGAAATCATCGCCGGTATCACCACCTTCCTTGCGATGGCCTACATTCTGGCTGTCAACCCCAGCATGCTGGGCGCGGCCGGCATGAACACGGCGGGCGTGTTTGTGGCCACGGCGCTCTCTGCTGCGTTTGCCACCGTCATCATGGCTTTCTGGGCCAACTACCCCATCGCGCTGGCTTCCGGCATGGGCCTGAACGCCTATTTCGCCTACACTGTTTGCGGCAGCCTGTCCGCACAGGGTTTTGAGGACCCCTGGCGCATCGCTTTGACCGCCATCCTGGTGGAAGGCATCATCTTCATCATCCTGTCCGCGTTCAAATTCCGCGAGACGCTGGTGAACTCCATCCCTGAAAACCTGAAATACGGCATCACCGCCGGCATCGGCCTGTTCATCTCCATCGTGGGCCTGAAGGGCGCGGGCGTCATCGTTGCCAACGAGAGCACCCTGGTTGCTCTGGGCAATGTGGGCGACGCCAGCGTGGCGCTGGCTCTGATCGGCATCGCCCTCATCGGCATCATGCTGTATTACAACATCAAGGGCGCCATCCTGTGGGGCATCCTGATCACCTGGATCCTGGGCATCTTCGCTCAGCTGTCCGGCTGGTACACCGGCGTTTCCGTTCTGCCCGACTTTGCCAACAACAGCTTTATGGCCGGCTTCGCGGGCATGGGCGAGATCGCCTTCAAGTTCGATTTCAGCTATGTGGCTTCCAACGTGGTGGACTTCGCGGTCATCGTGTTCGCGTTCCTGTTCGTGGACCTGTTTGACACCGTCGGCACCCTGATCGGCGTGGCCGCCAAGGGCGACATGCTGGACAAAGAGGGCAAGCTGCCCCGCGTGGGCCGCGCTCTGATGTCCGACGCCATCGGCACCGTGGCCGGCGCCTGCATGGGCACCTCCACCGTTACCAGCTACGTGGAATCTTCCGCCGGCGTGGCCGAGGGCGGCCGCACCGGTCTGACCGCGCTGACCACTGCGGTTCTGTTCATTCTGTCCATCTTCCTGGCTCCCATCTTCCTGGCCATCCCCGGCTTTGCCACCGCTCCGGCGCTGGTGATCGTGGGCATGCTGATGATGAGCAGCGTTTCCAAGGTGAAGTTCGAGGGCGACACGGCCGATGTTCTGGGTGCGTTTGTGGCCATTATCATGATGCCCTTCACCTACTCCATCGCCAACGGCATCATGTTCGGCGTTCTGGCCTGGCTGGTGCTGAAAGTGGTCCGCGGCAAAATCAAGGACATTCATCCGGTTATGTGGATCGTGGGCGCGCTGTTCGTGCTGCGCATCGTGACCATCATCCTGGGTGTTTCCAGCTGAGTTTTGGGCGTTTTCCGGCGTCCGGCCTTTTGGCCGGGCGCCTTTTTTTACGCCCGGATGCACTTTTGATACAAACCGTGCTACAATGAGGGCAGAACGAGACAAGGAGCGGAGCATATGGACCCGATTTTGATCGTAGAAGACCAGGCAGCCATTGCGGACCTGATCGCCCTGACGCTGGAACACGCCGGCTGGCCCTGCCACGTGGTGCGCGACGGGCGCGCCGCGGCCGACTGCATCGAAACAGGCCGCTGGTCGCTGATTCTGCTGGACATTATGCTGCCCGGCTTTGACGGTTATGAATTGAAACAGTACATTGCAGATGAGACCCCGGTCATCTTTCTCACCGCGCGCATCGCCGTGGCGGACCGGGTGAAGGGGCTGCGCATGGGCGCGCAGGACTATATCTGCAAGCCCTTTGAACCGGAGGAGCTGGCCGCCCGGGTGGAAGCGGTTCTGCGCCGCACCGGGCGGGGCAACACGGTGCTGCATGCCTTTGGCGTGGTGCTGGACCCCACGGCCCGCCGGGTGCGCAAAAACGGCGAGGATGTGTCCCTGACGCCCCGGGAATACGATCTGCTGGAAGTGTTTCTGCGCAACCGGGGCGTGACGCTGTACCGGGACGCGCTGTTTGAACGCATCTGGGGCGAAATGCCCGAAGAGGGCAGCCGCACACTGGATCTGCACGTGCAGCGCCTGCGCAAAAAACTGGGCTGGCACAGTGAGATCCGCACCCTTTATAAAATCGGTTACCTTCTGGAGGAGGGAGCGCCTTGAAACTGAAATGGAAGCTGAGCCTGAGCCTTCTGGCCGTGACCGGCTCATTGTTCCTTTTGGGCGGCTACTGGATGATCCATCAGAATTTCATGTCATCCATGGACGACGCCGCCCGGCGATACACCGCATCACACGCCAGCCAGCTGGACCTGGTGACCACGTTTTTGGCCCGGCAGGACGACCCCAGCCCCAGCCAGGCAGGTGCCGAGGCGGCCGCCGGTGTGCCCGACGGAGCGCTGGCGCTGGCGGACGCGGGGTATGCCCTGCTCTTTTCCAACCTGCCCGAAGAACTGGATAAAATGGACCTGTACGATGCGGTGGAGGCAGCCGACACGGGCTTTGTGTACCGCCAGCACGGGGACCGCATCTGGTTTCTTGAAGCCAGCGCCCTGCCCGCGCAGACGGATCTGCATTTGATCAGCGCCTTTGAAGTGACCGCACTGTACACCGAGCGCACGGAACAGCTGCACCGGTTCTGGCGCATCGCCGCCGTTCTTTTGGCCGCCGTGGCGCTTTTGACCGCGCTGGTGTCCGGGGCGGTTTTGCGCCCGCTGCGGCGTCTGCAGGCCGCGGCGCAGCGCATTGCGGGCGGCGTGTACGACGAGCGCACCGGCTTTGTGAGCCGGGACGAGGTGGGCTCCCTGAGCCGGGAGTTCGACCGCATGGCCGAGGCCATTGAGGCCCGGGATCAGGCCCTGCGGGAGAGCATCCGCCAGCGGGACGATTTTGTGTCCGCCTTCACCCACGAAGTGAAAACCCCCATGACGGCCATGCTGGGCTACGCCTCCATGCTGCGCACCCGGGAAGTGGACCTGGCCACACGCCAGAAAGCCGCCGATTACATTTATCACGAGTCCAAACGGCTGGAGACGCTGTCCCGCCGGCTGATGGCGCTGATGCGTCTGGGCGAGGAAAAGCTTCAACTGGTCCCTACGCCGCTGAGCGGCATTTTAAACGACGTGCGGGCCGCTGCGGCAGGTCTGCCCGGGGTGCGGGTGCTGATGCCCGAAAGCGGCGGGCTGTATGTGCGGGCTGACCGAAGTCTGGCCGCGGACCTTTTGTGGAACCTGGTGGAAAACGCGGCCCACGCCGCTCCCAAGGACGGGTGCGTGCGCATCACGGTCACCGAACAGCCCGGCCGGGTGGAACTGGCTGTTTCGGACACAGGGCGGGGCATCCCGCCTGAGGAACTGCCCCGCATCATCGAGCCGTTCTACATGGTGGACAAAAGCCGTTCCCGCTCGGAGAACGGCAGCGGACTGGGTCTGGCGCTGTGCAACCGCATCGCCGAGCTGCACGGAGGCAGCCTGCACTTTGAAAGCACCCTGGGCGAGGGAACCACCGTGCGGTTTTCTCTGGAAAAGGAGGCGGCGCCATGCGACGTGCAGGACTGACCGGCCTTCTGGCCGTTTTGTGCATGCCCGTGCTTCTGGCCGCCGCGGCGCTGGGACCGCTGGCCGCCATGGAACAGGCGGACCGCGACCGTCTGGAGGCCGTGCATCCGCTGGCCTCGCCGGACATTGGGGCACCCTCGCCCGAAGCCATGGAGATCCCTCTGGTGGCGTGGCTGTATCAGCTGGCTCTGATGCAGGACCCGGACGATTACTCCCCCTATACCCTGGACGAGGAGATCCAGTTGAACTGCTCCAAGAAAGACATTCGCAAGCCCATGGAAAAGCTGGCTCCCGCCCTGCCCGACGGCTGGACCGACCTGCTGGAACAGATGGAGTTGCGGGCGGCCCGGGTGATTCCGGTGGGCTATGCGCTGCACAAGGCCTTTTCCTCGCTGGAACTTCGTTTCTATGACCAGAACGTGTTCACCCCCTTCGGCACGCTGACGGTGGTCACGGCGCCGGACAAAGTCACCCCTGTGCAGATGAACCTGTTTGTCAACGGTTTTTACGATTTGGAAATCACGCCCGCACTGGAAGACCCCTACGGCGTTTTGGAGGATATCACCCTGGTGCTGGGCCTGGAGGAACTGGACTGGGAACCCGTTCAGCTGGCCAGTTCGGATGGTTACTGGTGCATCCGCAGCAATCAGGCGAACCTGCGCCTTGTGGTGCATGCGCAGACGTATGAACCCGACGGAAGCTATTCTCTGAGCATCACGCTGACTATGATGCCGCCGGAATGAGAGGAGGAACGGATTGTGAAACTGCGTCCAATTGCGGTGCTGACTGCGCTGGCACTGCTGACCGGCTGCACCGCCCCTGCACAGGCCACGGATCCGGCCCCCGCTGTCCCGCAAAGCGAGCTGCGGCTTCTGGCGCCCGGACCCGGGTCCGCCCTGAACGAACAGGGCTTTTTTGCGGTGGACACGCTGTCCGAGGAGGGGCCCAGCGTACTGACCTTCTATGACTTTGAGGAAATGGGCCAGCGGGTGCTGTGCGACGCGCCGGACTGCACCCACGACAGCGACGCCTGCCCTGCGGCCTGCTCCGGGGCCATCTATCTGGTGGGGGATACGCTGCTGGCGATGACCGCAGACACCAGCACCTCTTACTGCAATTACACCCGTCTGGAGAGGCGCAGCGCGCAGGACGGCCGTCTGCTGGACCAGCGTCTGGTGCTGTATGGCTGGCAGAGCGTCACGCCCTACACCGACGGAAGCGCGCTGTACGCCTGCCTGAACGGAGATCTGGTCCGGCTGGATGTTTCCACCGGGCTGGAAACCGTGCTGAAACGGCGTTTTCTCACGGAGAGCCGCTCCCCGCTGGGAATCCTAGGGGACCGTGTGCTCTGGGACACCACCGAGACAGACGATCCCACCACGCGGGTACTGAGCCTGATGCAGGACGACTACTCCCTGCAGCCCCTCTTCCGCTTTGCCCAGGGCAGCGTCAAACTTTTGTGTCTGGAGCAGGACACCCTGTACTGGGCCGACACCAAAACCGGCATCGTGTACGCCGGCAATTCCTCGGGCGAGTCCCAACCCGTGACCGACGCACTGACCTCGTATCGCTGGGTGCGGACCGAGGACGACTGGAGCAGCGTGCAAAGCTGGGGCGGCCAGGTGGTGGACGGCAAGCTGCTGGTGGATGTGACTGAGCCGGATCTGCTGTCCTCGACCTGCTATGCGGTGGACCTCTCCAGCGGGGAGATCAGCCCCTGCCCCCTGACCGATTACTGGAACGGCTACTCTCATCCGGTGGCGGTGTGGGCTGAGACCGAACACGGCCTGCTGGTCAGCCAGCACGAGCGTGTGATGCGCACCACCATGGGGCAGGACGGCGGCTTTGTCACTTATGAAAGCGACCGCACTCTGTACGGTTTTTTGACCCCGGAGGACTTTTTCGCCGGGCGGCCAAAATACCGGATGATGACGTCGCTTTCCATCTGAACAGGAGGATTTTATGAAACGTCTGTTCTGTGTTTTGCTGGCGCTGACGCTGGCAGCCTGCGCGCCGGCTTCCTCCGGCGTGGCCAGCCTTCCGGATTCGGAGCCGGCCGCCGCGGCCAGCGCCCTGACGTCGGCCCTTTCATCCGTCAATGAAACCGGCTTTTTTTCCTATTACTACGACCCGGCCAACAGCGAGGCCGGCACCCGGCTGGGCCGGTGGGATTTCCGGGACGGGACCATGCACATTCCCTGCACGGTGCCGGACTGCGACCACACCGGCGCAAAGTGCGAGGCGCGGCTGAGCGGCTATCCTCTGGTGGTGCTGGAGGACGCGGTGTACACGCTGGAACTGGACGACAGCCGGGGGCTTTACGAGCTGTCCGTCCGGGATGCGGACGGCACCCATCCCCGGCTGGTGGGCACGTTGGGATACTGGAATTTTGTGGGGGCGGACGAAGAATTTCTGTACGGCTTCTGCGAGGGTGCCTACGGCCGGGTGAGCCGGGCGGACGGCACCGAGACCTTTCTGGTCCACGGCCTCGGGGTGGATTTTTCCGACTACGGGCGTGTGCTGGGGGTCTGGCAGGACCGTTTTGTGGCCGTGAGCTGGGACTGGAGCCGGGAAGAGCCCGCTCGCCTGTGCCTGTTGGACCGGGATGGGGCCGTGACCGAAGTGGCCCGGATCGACCCCGTGCGCTTTTCCGATTACAACTGCGTGCTGATTCAAAACGAGATACTGTATCTGGACCGGCCCACCGGGGACGTAATGGCCGTGCATGTGGAAACCGGCGAGGTTCGCACCGTCAGCCAGGCACTGCGACCTTACAACGCGCTGGAAGGCGATGATTTTTACAAATGCCAGCGCTGGTATCTTTTGAAGGTGGAGGACACCCCCATCGTCCGGGTAGTGGACCTCGTGGACGACCATCTGGAGCAGGCGGTCTTTCGGGTGAACGAAGACGGCACGGTGTCCCAGCTGCCCCAGTGTCAGGAATTTCGGGATTATGACCCGGAACTGGGAAGCGGTTACAACAGCCAGCCCGAACCGGTGACCGTGATGGACCAGTGGGGCGAGGAGCTGATGGTGTGCTGCGCGGTGCAGTGCTTTACGTATGAAAATGAGGACGGCACCTTTTGGGCCACTCAAAATGTATACGCCCTGACCAGTGTGGAGGACTACCTGGCGGGCCGAGAAAATTACCGGGAATTTTCCAGTGAGGAGTGAGTGTTCATGCGCAAATTGCTGTGCGCGGTATACCTTCTGGCGCTGCTGGCGGGCTGCACAGACGCCCCCTCCCCGGTCTCTGCGGTCCGGAGCACCTCAGAGGACCCGGGGCAGACGGACAACCCGGTCTTTCTGGAAGAGCTGCCCGCGCTGGGCAATCCCGCTGCCGCCATGACCGAAGACGGCTTTTTTCTGGCTGAGATCCTGCGCGAGGGCGGCCCCAGGCTGCTGACCTTTTATGATTTTGAAACCGTGACCCGTCGGGTGGTATGCGACGTGCCGGGCTGCACGCATGACAGCGGCGCCTGCCCCGCCGCGGTGCCGTCCGACCCTCTGCGGCTGGGCGACAGGCTGTATTTTTTTGAAAACGCAGACCCCGATGATTTCGCCCAGGGGTTTCTGGTCAGCCGGCGGGACCTGCACGGTCAAAACTCCGAACAACTGGGCCAAATCGGCGGCGAATGGTTTTTCAGCGCCGGAATGTACACCGACGGCGCGTCCCTGTTCACCTATCGCGGTCCGGATTTTGTCCGCATCGATCTGCCGGACTGTCACGTGACCATGGTGGAGCGCGCAAACCCGGATAAGGGCTCTGATCTCACTTCCCGTTTGACCATGACCGCCCCCGACGGGCAGGTGTACCGCCTTGGATGGGACCCTGCTCTGGACGCGTCACCCGGCCACCGGCTGGCCCGTTCGGGCACCGCCTTGTATTACGCGGACCCTGCCACCGGATGGATCTTCTGTCAGGATGCGTCCACGGGGCAGACCCGGGAAATGAGCCGCGGGCTTGCCGATTATAACTGGAGCCGACAGCAGGTGGCGGGCTGGGATGAAGCCGGTGCGCCGAACCGCTGGGAAACACACTGGGCCTGTGAAAACTGGACGGGCCGCCTCATCGCCGGCGTCCTTGTGGTGGAGTTGGGCGCGCCGTCACCGGACCAGATGAATACCTATCTGCGCGCGGCGGTGGACCCGGAGAGCGGCAGCGTCATCCTTTGTCCCCTCTCCACCTTTATCAACGGCGTATCCCGCCCCATCCGTATCTATGCCGAGACGGACCGGGGCCTGCTGGTCTGCTGTGACAATCCATCCTCCGTGCGTGAAACGATGGGGAAAGACGGCAGCTTTCAAACCTGGACCAGTTATGGGAACGTCTATGCGCTGATCGACCCGCAGGATTTTCTGGCCGGCGTCCCCAACTACCGCCGGTTTGAAGACAAAGGAGGTTTTTCATGAAACGGCTTGCCTTGCTTCTGGCGGCAGTGCTGCTGACAGGCTGCGCCGCGGCCCCGCCTGCGTCCTCTGACGCGCCGTCTGCGCCGCAACCCATCTCCTCAGACCTTCTCTACTTCGGTCTGCCTCTTGAGGGGTACAAACTTGCAGGCCAAGTGTCTGAAAACGGCTTTTTTGATTATTTTTCCGACTATGAAAAAAACATCGGCTTTTTAACCCGTTACGATTTTGCGGACATGACCCAGCACATTCTGTGCGACAAGGACGGATGTCTTCACGCCGACGAGACCTGCGACGCCTATGCTCCGGGCTGGCAGGTGATTGCCATGTCCGATGCGGTGTATACCGTGAACTACAATTACGCAGAGGATGGTGAGACCTTCACCGGCACCCAGACCTTGATGCGCCGGGATGCGGACGGCATGCATCCCACGCCGGTGGCATCCATTGGGAACTGGAATTTTTTCGCCACTGACGAACATTACCTGTACGGTTTTTGTGAGGAAGCCTATGGTCGCGTGGACCGAACAAACGGCACAGAGACTCTGCTGCTTCACGACGGCAAAAGCCGCTATTATGTTTACGGAGAAATTCTCGGCGTTTGGAACGGTCAATTCGTCGTAATCCATTGGGATGAAAATCCCACCCAAGGCGTGAATTTGAGCCTTCTGTCCCCCGAGGGGATTGAGACACCGCTGACACAGCTGGACGAAATTTCCATCTATGAAGGCATTGTTTACCCCAATGTCTGCGCACTGTTTGAGGACAAAGTCTATTACGTTTCTAATGATGGTATGCTGCTGTGTTACGATCTGTCCAAAGGTGAGCACAGGGAGAAAAGCAGCATCCTGCACACGTGCGCGAAAAATAGTTCTGCTGACACTTGGATGCTGTATGCCCTTGGGGATCGTTTGGTTGTGTCCGCATTCATCAGGCCGGAGGGCTCCAAATACGCTTCCCGGCATCTTTTCGCCTTGTCTCCGCCGGACGGACCTCTGACCGAGCTGACGTTGATGGAAGAATTTCGAGAGCACATCGAAACACCCGCGCCGGAAGAAGGACCGATTTGGGAACCCGAATTGATTCAGCCTCTGGCCCAAATCAACGGACAATTTCTGGTGCTCAATGCCTATCAATTTTTTCAGCGGCCCTTCACCTCTTCGGACGGCACGACTGCATCTTATGAAGACCATTTTTCCATCTACGCTCTGATGGACCCGGAGGATTACTTCGCGTCCCGCCCTGTGTACCGGGAATTTTCCCCCATTTCAAACAACTGAGAGGTGTAACCGTTCATGAATTTTCTGAATGGGGCGGTATAAGCCGCCCGCTGTTTTGCCAGCTGGGCCCCTGGGCCTATGCGCTGTCCACCTGGCGGTGCCGGGCCCAGCGCCGCGCCGCCGACTTTCTGCGGCGCATTCCTTTTGCCCTCACGCACTCTGACAGCCGCCTTCCCGTGGTGGTGTACCGCCACTCGTCGCTGATCTGCCGCACGCTGGGCCAGGTGGATCCGGTGCTGCAGAAAAACAAAGCGGTGAACCTGGCCCTGGCCGCGCCCCGGGTGGACGGCATTCTGCTGCGCCCGGGCGAGACCTTTTCTTTCTGGCGCCTGGTGGGGCCGTGCACCGCGCGGCGGGGCTACCGCACAGGGCTGATCATCAAGCAGGGACGGCCGGACCGGGACATCGGCGGCGGCATGTGCCAGTTTACCAACCTTTTGCACTGGATGGTGCTGCACACGCCTTTGACCGTGACCGAGTACCATCATCACGACGGAGTGGACCTGTTCCCGGACTTCGGCCGCAAGGTACCCTTCGGCACCGGGACCTCCATTTTGTACAATTATCTGGACTACCGGGTGCGCAACGACACCCCCGACACCTGGCAGCTGTGCGTGTGGTTGGAGGGCGGCTATCTGTGCGGCGAGATCCGGTGCAGCGCAGCCCAGCCGGTGAAGTATCATGTGCGCGCCCAAAACGAAGCCTTCGTGCAGGAGGCGGACGGCGTGTACCGGGTGAACGACATTGTGCGCACCTGCGTGGACAAGCGCACGGGCAACACATTGGACCGGCAGCTTCTCAAACACAACCACGCCCGCGTGCAGTACGATGTGTCCGCCCTGGATCTGCAGCCCGCTGGACAGGATTTTTCCGCCGGGGTATAATATTTTCAGGGCCGCGGCACAGCGGCCGTGAAAGAAGGAAATGCCAATGGGCAGAAAATTCGGCCGGAAACGGCAATTCAAAATGCAGCCGGTGGGGCTGGAACACCTCACCCAATATAACCAGCTTCTCCGCTATGTGTTTCAGGTCACCGACCAGGAGCTGAAGGAGATCGGCTGGGAAGAAAAAGACATGATGCGCGCCAAGTCCCCCACGCTGGAACGGGCGGACGTGCTGGGCTGGTTCGACGGTGACAAGCTGATCTCTCAGGTGGCCGTATACCCCATGAAAGTGCGCATTTTCGGCCACACCTACGACATGGGCGGCCTGACGGGCGTGGGCACCTATCCCGAGTACTCCGGCCAGGGGCTGATGCACAAGCTGCTGTATCAGGCGCTGACCAACATGCGCGGGCGGGGGCAGACCATCTCCTACCTGTTCCCCTATTCCATCCCCTATTACCGCCGCAAGGGCTGGGAGATCATCTCCGACAAGATCTCCTTCGAGATCAACGATTATCAGCTTCCCAAAAGCCGGCCGGTATCCGGCGAAGTGGTGCGCGTGGACGTGGACGGACCGGAAGTGCGGGACACCTACCACCGCTTTGCCCTGCAGACCCACGGCGCTCTGATTCGGGACGATCTGGCCTGGAACGAGTACTTCCTGTGGGACCCCGACGATATGATGGCCGCTGTGTATTACAACGACGAGGGAATTTCCACCGGGTACGTGATGTACCGCATTGTGGACGATGTGTTCCACGTCAAGGACATGGTGTTCATGAACGAAGAGGCCCGCAGCGGGCTGTGGAACTTCATCGGCGCGCACTTCTCCATGATCTCCAAGGTGGAGGGCGACATTTTCACCGATGAGCCCCTGGCCTTTTTGCTGGAGGATGCAGACATCAAGGAGACCATCTCTCCTTACTACATGGCCCGCATCGTGGACGTGGAAGGGTTCATCCGTCAGTACCCCTTCAAACCCGACACCGCCGACCGCCGGTGGGTGTTCCAGCTGGAGGACCCGCTGCTGAGCTGGAACCAGGGGACCTTTGAACTGGAGATCGGCGCCGACGGCCGGGGCAGCATCCGCCGGGTCAGCTGCAAGTGTGCCGACCGCACCAATATTCAGACGCTGACCACCATGCTCCTGGGCTACAAGCGGCCGGATTACCTGCACAAGATCGGCCGGCTGGTGTGCGCGCCGGACACGGTGCACATGCTGGAAGACGCCATCGAACAGCAGACCCCCTTCTTCTCCGACTATTTCTGATTTTGCCCGGCTCTGCACAGCTTTTGCAGAGCCGGATTTTTGTTGCCAAAATGCCCAGCCGGGCCCCGTGATTTGTGAAAAATTTGTCATGCCGACACTTGCTAAAAATCCCCCAAAGCACTATAATATAAGATGTATGAGCATCAGAAATGCTGCTCACCCAAATTTTTGCGAGAAAGGGAGTTAAACCAATGAGCACTCTTGGCAAAAAAACCGTAGAAGATATTGACGTAAAGGGCAAAAACGTACTGGTCCGCTGCGACTTCAACGTTCCCATGAAGGACGGCGTGATCACCAACGACAACCGCATCGTGGCGGCTCTGCCCACCATTAAAAAACTGATCGAGAACGGCGGCCGTCTGGTTCTGTGCAGCCATCTGGGCAAACCCAAGAACGGACCGGAAGAGAAATTCAGCCTGGCGCCTGTGGCTGTGCGCCTGAGCGAACTGCTGGGCAAAGAAGTTGTGTTCGCCAACGATGACAACGTGACCGGCGAAAACGCCAAGGCCGCTGTGGCCGCCATGAAGGACGGCGACGTGGTCCTGCTGCAGAACACCCGTTTCCGCAAAGAAGAGACCAAGAACCTGCCGGAGTTCTCCAAAGACCTGGCGGACCTGGTGGGCGAGAACAGCGCTTACGTGAACGATGCCTTCGGCTCCGCGCACCGTGCGCACTGCTCCACCGCCGGCGTGACCGACTATATCAAGACCACCGCTGTGGGCTACCTGATGGAAAAAGAGATCCGTTACCTGGGCAACGCGGTCAATGACCCCGTGCGTCCCTTCGTGGCCATTCTGGGCGGCGCAAAAGTGGCGGACAAGCTGAGCGTGATCGAGAACCTGCTGAACAAGGTGGACACGCTGATCATCGGCGGCGGCATGGCTTACACCTTCCTGAAAGCCCAGGGCAACGAAGTGGGCAAGAGCCTGGTGGACGACGAGAAGCTGGACTACTGCAAAGAGATGCTGAAAAAAGCCCAGGAGAAGGGCGTGCAGCTGCTGCTGCCGGTGGACACCACCGTGGCGCCCGCCTTCCCCGACCCCATTGACGCCGAAATTGCTGTGAGCTATGTGGATGCGGACAAGATCCCCGCAGACATGATGGGTCTGGACATCGGTCCCAAGACGCAGGAGCTGTTCAGCCAGGCGGTCAAGGCTGCCAAGACCGTTGTCTGGAACGGCCCCATGGGCGTGTTCGAGAACCCGGTTCTGGCCGCGGGCACCAAAGCGGTGGCCAAGGCTCTGGCCGAGACCGACGCGACCACGGTCATCGGCGGCGGCGACTCTGCCGCGGCTGTGATGCAGCTGGGCTATGCGGACAAGATGACCCACATCTCCACGGGCGGCGGCGCTTCCCTGGAGTATCTGGAGGGCAAAGTTCTGCCCGGCATCGACTGCATCGCCAACGCATAACGTTCTTTCAAAAAGAGGCTGCCTGCCGCACGCGGCAGCCTCTTTTCAGTGTAAAAAATACAAGGGAAAGAGGAAACAAGTATGAATAAAGCGACCCGTAAGGCCATCATTGCCGGCAACTGGAAAATGAACAAGACCGCCACCGAGGCGGCCGAACTGATCGACGCGCTGATCCCCGCCGTGAAAGACGCGGACTGTGAAGTGGTCATCTGCACGCCCTTCACCAGCCTGGTGACGGCGGTGGAAAAATGCAAGGGCACCAACATCCATGTGGGCGCCGAGAACGTGCACTTCGAGAAATCCGGTGCTTTCACCGGCGAGATCTCTGCCGACATGCTGGTGGACCTGGGTGTGGAGTATGTGATCACCGGTCACTCCGAGCGCCGTCAGTACTTTGCCGAGACCGACGAGACCGTGAACAAGCGCACCAAAGCCGCTCTGGAAGCCGGCCTGAAAGTCATCGTGTGCGTGGGCGAGAGCCTGGCGCAGCGCGAGCAGGGCGTCACCGAAGAGCTGGTCCGCATGCAGACCAAGATCGCTCTGGGCGGCGTCAGCGCCGAAGAGATGAAGCGCGTGGTCATCGCCTATGAGCCGGTTTGGGCCATCGGCACCGGCCGCACCGCCACCGCCGACCAGGCGCAGGAAGTGTGCGCGGCCATCCGCAAAGTGCTGGGTGAACTGTACGGTGAAGAAGTGGCCGAGGCTACCACGGTGCAGTACGGCGGCAGCATGAACGCCGGCAACGCAGACGAACTGCTGAGCAAAAAAGACGTGGACGGCGGCCTGATCGGCGGCGCTTCCCTGAAAGCGGACGCCTTCGGCGCCATTGTGGCTGCGGCCAGCAAATAAACAATTCAGAAAGGAATCTGCAATACCTATGGCTAAAAGACCTTTGCTTCTCTGCATTCTGGACGGCTTCGGCTGGGTCCCCAACGAGACCTACGGCAACGCCATCGTAGCCGCCAAAACCCCCAACCTGGATAAGCTGTTCGCCAGCTGCCCCCACACCACCATCGGCGCCTCCGGCATGAACGTGGGCCTGCCCGACGGCCAGATGGGCAACAGCGAGGTGGGCCACACCAACATCGGTGCGGGCCGCATCGTTTATCAGGAGCTGACCCGCATCACCAAATCCATTCAGGACGGCGACTTCTTCAAAAACGAGGCCCTGTGCGGCGCAGTGGACAGCGCCAAGGCTTCCGGCAAGGCGCTGCACCTGATCGGCCTGGTGTCCAACGGCGGCGTTCACAGCCACAACGAACACCTGTACGGCCTGCTGGAGCTGGCCAAACGCGCCGGCCTGACCGAGGTATATGTCCATGCCATCATGGACGGCCGCGACGTTCCGCCCGATTCCGGCAAGGGCTTCATTGAAGAGCTGCTGGCCAAGATGGATGAGATCGGCGTGGGCAAAATTGCCACCATCACCGGCCGTTACTACGCCATGGACCGTGACAACCGCTGGGACCGCGTGGAGAAAGCCTATGCGGCCATGGTGTACGGCGAAGGCGTGAAGGGCGCGCCCGTGGATGTGATGACGAACAGCTACGCCGAGGGCGTCACCGACGAGTTTGTGGTGCCCGCCGTGACCTGCGAGGGCGGCCGCGTCAGCGAGGGCGACAGCATTGTGTTCTTCAACTTCCGCCCGGACCGTGCCCGTGAGATCACCCGCACCTTTGTGGACCCGGATTTCACCGGTTTCGAGCGCAAAAAGGGCTTCTTCCCGGTGCATTATGTGTGCTTCACCCAGTACGACGCCACCATGCCCAACGTGGACGTGGCCTTCAAACCCCAGGTGCTGACCAACGTGATGGGCGAGTATCTGGCCAAAAACGGCAAGACCCAGCTGCGCATTGCCGAGACCGAGAAATACGCTCATGTGACGTTCTTCTTCAACGGCGGCGTGGAAGCTCCCTTCGAGGGTGAGGACCGCGCCCTGATCAACAGCCCCAAGGTGGCCACCTACGACCTGCAGCCGGAGATGAGCGCTTACCTGGTGGCGGACGAGTGCGTCAAGCGCATCGAAAGCGACAAATACGACGTGATCATTCTGAACTTTGCCAACTGCGACATGGTGGGTCACACCGGCGTGTTCGAAGCGGCGGTCAAGGCTGTGGAGGCCGTGGACGCCTGCGCGGGCAAAGTGATCGACGCGGTGCTGGCCAAGGGCGGCGCGGTTCTGCTGACCGCTGACCACGGCAACGCGGACAAGATGTACGACGAGGACCCCGAGCATCCCTTTACCGCACACACCACCAACCCCGTTCCCTTCCTGGTGGCGGGCCTGGGTGATGTGAAGCTGCGTGAGGGCGGCGTTCTGGCGGACATCGCGCCCACCATGCTGAAAATTCTGGAGCTGCCTCAGCCCCAGGAGATGACCGGCAAGAGCATCATCGAATAAACATTTTTTACAAGGCGGCGGGCACCAAAGACCGCCGCCTTGTTTGGCAAAGAAAAAGGTCCGGGCACTGTGCGCCTGGACCTTTTTTTCGTTAAAACTTCCGTCCCGGACGGGACAGTTTTTCCAAACAGGCGGCCTTCACCGCCACTCTCCACCTGGGCCGGGCGCCTGTGCGTCAGAAATCCGGTTCATGCTCCTTGAAAAAGTCCCGGTACACCCGCACATTCTCCAGTTCCGTCCACGGAGCCGTGGCTGCGGGAGTTCGGTCCAAATCGTAGATCTTTGCACCGGGCAGTGCCAAAAGGAAGGGCGAATGCGTGGCCAGCACAAACTGACAGCCGAAAAACCGGGCCGAATCCGCCAGAAACGCAGCCAGTTCCCGCTGGCGGGCGGGCGACAGGCTGTTCTCTGGCTCGTCCAGCAGGTACAGTCCCTTCTCCGTGATCTTCTCCGTAAAATACCAGAATGCGCTCTCCCCGTTGGAGCGGGTGCGCACGTTGCCCATCAGGTGTGTCCGGGTATAGCGGGACTGGCTGTGCCGCCGGGCGTCGTTCATTTGTTTGAGGCGGTCGTAATCTTCCAGCGAACGCATTTGAAAACGGGCATGCTTCGCGTCCAAATACTCTTCGAACACCTGCTGCCGTTTTGTATCGATGCCCTCGTTCAGGCTGCGCACGTCCAGCATGTAGTCGAACACATCGTCGCTGGTGAGCACGCATACATGCTCCGCGCGCCGCCAGACGCCCTGCGCCCGGCACCGCTCCACATACTGCCCCCAGAAAGACGTGCGGTTGTAAGGGGCCGAGCGCTGCGCGCCCACCACGTCGGCAATGACGTTCAGCGCCGTGGTCTTTCCGCTTCCGTTGCCGCCGTAAAAGATGGTCACCGGCTCAAAACTTACCCGGTCCAGCTCCTTGCTTCCCAGCACGCCGAAGGGGTAAAAAGAGTCGTAGCAGGTTCGCTTTTCCGCTGAACAAACATGCCATTCCGTGTCCTCATCCGGAAAGGAAAAACGCTCCAGATACAGCACCGCGCTGCCTCCTTTGAAAAAAAGCGCGCTCGAACCCAAGCGCGCTGTGTTTTAAATTTTTTCCTTCTGCCAGGTCAGCGCGTCCACAATGGCGCTGACCTCAGAGGGCGAAAGCGTTTCCCGCTCGGCCCGGATGGCTTTGCGCAGCGCTTCATCGCCCACAAAAATGCGGCTGTCCCGCACGCTGACACGGGCGTTTTTGCTGGCAAAATACACCATCTGGCGCACCGGACACTTGCAGCCCGCTTCCCGCAGCACCTGCTCCAGAATGGACGCCTGCCGCTCCACCTGAAGCAGCGGGTTCTTCATGTGCTTGGTGCCCCGGCGCTTGGTCTGGCTCCACCATTCGTCCTGGGGGCGCCCGGTGATCACGCCCGTATGGTTTTTGGTTTCCACAATGCACACGCCGTTTTTGCCGATGACCACCGCGTCCAGTTCCGCCTTGCGGCCGTTGATGTAATACACCGGATTGGACACCACATGATAGGAATAGGGCAGCACCTTCAGCGCATCCACCGCCTGCTTTTCCCCTTCGATGCCGCTTTTCAAAATCTCGCTTCGGTTGCCGAACACCCGAAACAGCACCGCACCCACAGCGGCACAGGCCAGCGCCGCATATAAAACAGGCTGCAGCGGCTGTTTCTGAACCAGGCCGACCACATACCAGACAGCCAGCGCTGCAGGCACCAGCACACACAGAGCCTGCCCGGCCAGAAAACCGGCCCGCTTGCCGGCATTCGCATTGTGTTTTTTGTGAAGAATCGCCATAAAATCTCGTTACTCCGTCTTAAATTGATAAACTGTGGTCTCGTGATACTCCTCGTCCGGCACAAGTGTCACCGAGGGGAACTCCGGATGAGAGGGTGTGCACGGGAAGTGCTGGGTCTCCAGGCAGAAGCCCTGATGTTTTGTGTGGGGCTTGCCGTTTTTGCCGGGGACACCGTCGTTTGCCAAAAAGTTTCCGGTGTACAGCTGCACGCCCGGCTGGGTGGTGTACATCTCCATGCGGATGCCGCTGACCGGGCTTTTGGCGATGGCGCCCAGCGCCAGCATTCCGCCGTCCTTGTTCAGCACAAAGTTGTGGTCGTAGCCGCTGGCCATGCGCAGCTGCTCGTCGCCGCAGTCCATATCCCGGCCGATGGCTTTGGGCTTTGTAAAGTCCATGGGCGTACCCCGCACCGGCAGAATGCGGCCGGTGGGGCAGGTTTCGGCATTGCCCTCGGTGAAGCGGTCCGCGTCCAGCCAGAGTTCCTGGTGGAGCACGTCGCCGCTGTCGCATCCGTCCAGATTGAAATAGGTGTGATTGGTCAGGTTGATGATGGTGGGCGCGTCGGTGACGGCGGTATAATCCATCACCAAAGCGTTGTCATCCGTCAGCTTATAGGTGACGGTGATGTCCATGTTGCCGGGGAACCCGTCGTCCCCGTCGGGGCTGCGGCCTGTGAGCACCAGGCTGTCGTCCACAATGCTGCCCTGATACGTCAGCCGGCCGAAAGTGCCATGCAGATGGTTGGCCCCGTCGTTGGGCTCCAGATAATAGGTTTTTCCGTTCAGGGTGAACTGCGCCTTCTCAATGCGGTTGGCATACCGGCCCACAAACGATCCCAGCGACGCAGTGCCCGCCTCGTAGTCGGCCAGCTCCCGGTAGCCCAGAACCACGTCCCGCAGCACGCCCCCGTTGTCCGGCACCCAAACGTTGGTGACAATGCAGCCGTACTCAATGACGCACACTTTCATCCCGTTGGCATTTTCCAAGGTATACTGATAAATTTCCGCACCGGCTTTTGTGCGGCCGTAATACTTGCTGGTGATCGACATGGCGGCGCCCCCTCTGAAAGCATTTATTCTATTATGGTAACGCATTTTCGTGCAAAAAACAAGCATTTCGCACGGCTTGTGCCCCGGGTCCCGCTTATGCTATATTGAAGAAAAAAGAAGGGACGGTGACCTTTCATGGAGCAGAAGGCCTCTGTTTTTCGGAGTTTGTATCATCATTTCGGCATTTTGGAGCTGAACGAGCAACTGCGGCAGGCAGTCCGTTCGTTTCCCGGTGCGCAGGAAGGGGACCACGTTCTGGTCTACGGCTATATCGACCGCAGCGCCGGCCTGACGCTGGAAGTGCTGGCCACCGGCCACTTGGACGGGCAGCGCATGTCTTTTTTCAATCTTCCGGACGACTGCCGCCTGTTTTTCCGCTTTTCCGCTGTCAGCGAATGCGGCTTTTTGCGGTTGGAACAGGAAGAGAAAGCGCTGCGCGAACGCTTCGCGCAAGCGCTGGAGAGGCTGCACGATTACGACGCCGACCAAAAGCTGGAGGCGCTGCGCGATCTGCGTCTTCTGGACCCGCACCGGCACCCCGCTTTCCCGGACGATGTTCTGGTGTTTCTGACCGGAGATGGCGTGCAGCCCGAAGGCTGCTGGCTGCGCCTGCAGGAGCGCCAGGAAGACTTTGTGCTGGGCTCTTTGCTGAATGAGCCCAATCAAAACTTCATCTGCCACAAAGGCGATGTTCTGCTGTTCCGCCTTCCTGCCCGCCCCCAGGATGCGCTGGTCTGTCCGGTGGATCTGGACGGATCTTTTTCCTGAAGCACAAAAACGGGCGGGGCCGCACAGCCCCGCCCGTTTTGTTTATCCCGCTGCCAGCACTGCGTCCCGCAGGCGCTGTGCGGCTGCACAGGTGGCCTCTTTGTCGCCGAAACCCGTCAGCCGGAAGTACCCTTCTCCGCCGGGGCCGAACCCCGCGCCCGGGGTTCCCACGATGCGGGCGCGCTCCAGCAAATAGTCAAAAAACTGCCAGGAGTCCATCCCGCCGGGACACTGCATCCACACATAGGGGCTGTTCTCGCCGCCGCAGCAGAACACCCCTGTGCCCTTCAGCGCCCTGCGCAGCGTTTGGGCGTTGGCCCGGTAATAGGCAACCGCCTGCATGCAGGCTGCACGGCCCGCGTCGGACAGCGCCGCCTGCGCCGCCCGCTGCACCGGATAAGGCACGCCGTTGTATTTGGTGGACTGGCGGCGCAGCCACAGATCCCGCAGGCGGACGCCCCGGCACTCCAGCTGACGGGGCACCACGGTGTAGCCGAACCGAAGGCCGGTGAAGCCTGCCGATTTGGACAGCGAACCGATCTCCACCGCACAGCGCCGGGCGCCCTCGATCTCGAAAATACTGCGCGGAAGGGTGTCGTCCCGGATGAAGGCCTCATAGGCCGCGTCGAACAGGATCACCGCGCCCCGCTCCAGGGCGTACTCCACCCAGGCGGTCAGCTGCGCCCGGGTGTACACCGCCCCGGTGGGATTGCCCGGGCTGCACAGGTAGATGATGTCCCCGTCCTGTCCGTCCGGGCCGGGCAAAAAACCGTTCTCCCGGGTGCCCTGCACAAAGCGGACCGGGTGCCCGGCCATGAGGCTGATGTCCCCGTACACCGGATATCCCGGGTCCGGCACCCGCGCGACGTTGTCCGGGCCGAACAGGTCCATCCATCCGCCCAGGTCGCTTTTGGCTCCGTCGGACAGAAAGATCTCCTCTTCCTCCACCAGTACGCCCCGGCGGGCGTACTGGTCCCGGACTGCCCGCCGGGCGAAGGGATACCCCTGTTCCGGCCCATAGCCGCGAAAGGTTTCCGGCCGGGCCATCTCGTCGGCGGCGCGGTGCAGAGCCTGCACCACGGGCGATGCCAGAGGCAGCGTCACGTCTCCGATGCCCAGCCGCGTCAATTCCACATCCGGATGCTTTTCCGCAAAAGCGGCGACCTTGCGCCCTACGCCCGAAAACAGATAGCTGGGCGCAAGGCGCTGGAAATTCCGGTTCAATTCCAACCGGACCGCCCCCTTTCTGCGCCGGGTGTGCCCCGGCCCTGCCCTTACAGTTCGATTTCGCCGGTGAACACCCGGGCCGCGTCGCCGGTGAGCGTCATCCCCTCCTGCGTCCAGCACACGCTCAGGGCGCCGCCGGGCAGTTCCACGCGCACCTCCTGGCCCATGGGCACGCGCCCGGTGCGCACAGCCGCCGCCACCGCCGCGCAGGCCCCGCTGCCGCAGGCCATGGTCTCACCGCTGCCCCGCTCCCACACGCGCATGCGCAGGCTCAGCGGGCCGGTCTGCTGAACAAACTCCGCGTTCACTCCCTGGCCGAACAGCCCGCAGCGTGCAAACCCCGGGCCCATTCGGTCCAGTTCCGCCCGAAAAACATCCGGCACGAACACCACACAGTGGGGATTTCCCATAGACAAACAGGTGGCGCGCACAGCGCCGCCGTTCACTTCGATCAGCTCCTCCACCACGGGCCGGGTGCGGCCGCGCAGAAACACCGCCGCGGGCGAGAAATCCGGCTGGCCCATCTCCACCCGCAGAAGGCCCGGGGCCAGCCGCTCTACGGTGCGAACCCCCGCCAGCGTTTCCACACGGGCGATGTTGCCTTCCACAAGGCCGTTCAGAAACAGATATTCCGCCGCGCAGCGCACACCGTTGCCGCACATCCGCCCCTCGCTGCCGTCCGCGTTGAAAATGCGCATTTTCACATCCGCTTTGCCGGAGTCCTCCAGCAGAATCAGCCCGTCGGCTCCCACGCCCGTGTGCCGGTCCGACAGGCGCACGGCCGCCAGTTCCGGGTTGGGCAGGGGTGCGGACGGCCGCACATACAGATAATCGTTTTTGCACCCCTGCATCTTGGTGAATTTCAGCTTCATAAAACCATCAGCGCTCCCTTGCCGGTTTTTGCTTTTTTCCGAAAAAAGCCTTCTTTCCAATGTATGGCCGGACGTTTTTTTGTGTGAATGGCAAAAAAAAGGGCAGGCGGGGAATTTCCTCCCCGCCTGCTTTTGGGGTATTGGTTCACAGCGTAATATACTGGTCGCGCTCCGCGCCCACCGATACATAGCGGATCTTCACGCCCACGGCCTCTTCCAGGAAACGGATGTACTCCATGGCCTGTGCGGGCAGCTCTTCCTTGGTGCGGCAGCCGGAAATATCCTGTTTCCAGCCGGGCATCATCTTGTTGATGGGCTTGGCCTGCTCCAGCACGTCCCCGTAGGGGAAGTCGTGGATCTCCTTTCCGTCCAGCTCGTAAGCAACGGTGACGGGGATCTGATCCAGATCGTCCAGAATGTCCAGCTTGGTCAGGGCGATCTCGTCGGCGCCCTGGGCGCGGCAGCCGTAGCGGCTGGCCACCACATCAAAGGGACCCACACGGCGGGGACGGCCCGTGGCCGCGCCGTATTCGCCGCCGGCCCGGCGCAGCTTCTCGGCCTCTTCCCCGAACAGTTCGCAGGTGAAGGGGCCCTCGCCCACGCAGGAAGAATAGGCCTTCATGATGCCGATGTTCAAATCGATTTTGTGGTTGGGGATGCCCGCTCCCACCGGCGCATAAGCGCCGATCACATTGGAAGAGGACGTGTAGGGATAGATGCCGAAATCAATATCCCGCAGAGCGCCCAGCTGTGCTTCGAACAGGATGTTCTTGCCGGCCTTGGCCGCCGTGTCCAGATACAGGCCCGCGTCGCACACATACGGTTTGAGCACATCGCCGTATTTCTGCAGCCAGGCCCACATGTCGTCCACGCTGACCGGCTCTTTGCCGTACACGCCGGTGATGGTCAGATTTTTGTAGGCCACGATGTCCGCCAGGCGCTTTTTCGTGGTCTCCGGATGGAACAAATCGCCCATCCGCAGCGCTTTTTTCATATATTTGTCCCCGTACACGGGCGCGATGCCCCGGCGGGTGGAACCGTACTTGGCATCGGCCAGGCGGTCCTCTTCATAGCAGTCCAGCAGCTTGTGATAGGGCATGCAGATGACGGCGCGCTCGGAAATTTTCAGATTGTCCGGGCTGATGGCAATGCCGCCCTTGCGCAGATTTTCGATCTCATGCACCAGATGCTCCAAATCGATGACCATGCCGTTGCCCATGACATTGACCGTGGTCTCCCGCAAAATGCCCGAAGGCAACAGGTTCAGGATGAACTTTCCTCGCTCATTGACCACCGTGTGGCCCGCATTGTTTCCGCCCTGGTAGCGCACCACAATGTCGTAGTCCCGGCTGAGCAGGTCTACCATGCGACCCTTTCCCTCGTCGCCCCAGTTGATTCCCGTGATTGCAGTCAGCATACTTTCTACTCCTTTTCCTAAAAACGGCGGCGTTCCGCCAAAAACCTCTACAGTGTTTAATATTACCACACAAGGTGCGAAAACACCATGCGCACACTGGAAAAATGCGCGGGGGCTGCGCAAAAAAATTTCGGTGAAAACGCCGGATTTCCGGGTGCCGAAGGGTTTGAAAATATTTTGTGAATCTTCTTGACAATGCTCGGAAAACACGCTATAAAATTTATAGACTATCCGTCCCGATCCTGCTGCGGGCAGGCGGGCAATTCGATGGAGGGAATAAAAATGATTTTTGAGCGCGTGCGTGAGATCATTTGCAGTCAGCTTGACCTGGATGAAGACCGCGTGACCATGGATTCCAACATTCTGGAAGATTTCGACGCCGACAGCCTGGACCTGGTGGACCTGGTGATGAGCTTTGAGGACGAATTCGGCATCGAGGTGCCGGACGACCAGACCGAGAACTTCCACACGGTTGGCGACATCGTCCGTTACATTGAAGAGAACACCTGATTTTCGGACCCTTCAGCCCCCGTTTCCAGGGGGCTTTTGAATTTGCCCCCTTCCGGGGGCGCGTGAGTGAGGAGAACACATGAAAGACAACAAGAAAATGGTGGAGGCCATCACCCCCATCAACGAAGACTTTGCCCAGTGGTACACCGACATCTGCCTGAAAGCGGAGCTGGTGGATTATTCCGCGGTGAAGGGCTGCGTTATCCTGCGCCCTTACGGCTATGCCATTTGGGAGAACATCCAGAAACTGCTGGACGCGCGCTTTAAAGCCACCGGCCACGAGAACGTGGCCATGCCCATCTTCATCCCCGAAAGCCTGCTGCAGAAGGAAAAGGACCACGTGGAGGGCTTTGCCCCGGAAGTGGCCTGGGTGACCATGGGCGGCAGCGAGCAGCTGGAGGACCGGCTGTGCGTGCGCCCCACTTCGGAGACGCTGTTCTGCGACCATTTTGCCCACGTGCTGCATTCCTGGCGCGATCTGCCCATGAAGTACAACCAGTGGTGCAGCGTGGTCCGCTGGGAAAAGACCACCCGCCCCTTCCTGCGCAGCCGTGAGTTCTGGTGGCAGGAGGGCCACACCATTCACGAGACCGCCGAAGAGGCCATTGCCGAGACCGAGCAGCAGCTGAACACCTACGCGGAATTCTGCGAGGAAGAGCTGAACATCCCGGTATTGAAAGGCAAAAAGACCGACAAGGAGAAATTTGCCGGTGCCGAGGCCACATACACCATCGAGGCCATGATGCACGACGGCAAGGCGCTGCAGTCCGGCACCAGCCACTACTTCGGCGACGGATTCTCCCGCGCCTTTGACGTGACCTTCACCGGCCGCGACAACACCCTGCAGTATCCGCATCAGACCAGCTGGGGCGTGTCCACCCGCCTGGTGGGCGCCATCATCATGACCCACGGCGACGACGAGGGCCTGATCCTGCCCCCGGCCGTGGCTCCCTATCAGGTGGTCATCGTGCCCGTGGCGGCCCACAAGCCCGGCGTCATGGAAAAAGCCGAGGAACTGCGCGCCCGCCTGTCCAAATTCTGCCGGGTGAAGCTGGACGCCAGCGATAACAGCCCGGGCTGGAAGTTTGCCCAGTGGGAGATGAAGGGCGTTCCCCTGCGCCTGGAGATCGGCCCCAAGGACATGGAAAAAGAGCAGTGCGTGCTGGTGCGCCGCACCGACCGGGAAAAGATGTTCACGCCGCTGGCCGACCTGGAGACGGTCATCCCCGAGCAGCTGGTCCACATCTCCAAACAGCTGTTTGACCGCGCGCTGGAAAACCGCAAAAACCGCACCTTCACCGCCACCACCATGGACGAAGTGATGGCCATTGCCGACAAAGAGAGCGGCTACATCAAAACCATGTGGTGCGGCGACGAGGCCTGCGAGGAACTGATGAAAGAAAAGGCCGGTCTGTCCAGCCGCTGCATGCCCTTCGAACAGGAGCATCTGTCCGACGTGTGCCCCTGCTGCGGAAAACCCGCCAAAACCATGGTGGTCTGGGGCAAAGCCTATTAAAAACAAACCCATTGGGGCGGCAGATCCTGTTCTGCCGCCTTTTTTCATACCCCGGAAAGGAGAATCCGCACCATGACGTTTCAGACCATCCGCAAGGCTGACTGGCCCCGCGCGGAATATTTCGCTCACTATTTTTCCGCCGTCCCCTGCACGTACAGCATGACGGCGAAGCTGGACATCCGCGCATGGCGAAAAAGCGGCCGCAAGCTGTACCCGGCCATGCTGCACGCCATCACGACCGTGGTCAACCGGCACGAGGAATTCCGCACGGCCATCGGCGCAGACGGCCAGCCGGGCATCTACAGCGACATGCTGCCCTGCTACACTGTTTTTCACAAAGACACGGAGACGTTTTCCAACCTGTGGACCCCGTATTTTGCCGACTACGACGCCTTTGCCGCCGCATACGAAGAGGATCTGCGCCGGTACGGACAGGTGCACCGCATGCTGGGCAAACCCAACCCGCCGGAAAACACCTTTCCCGTGTCCATGATCCCCTGGACGAGTTTCGACGGGTTCCAGCTGAATCTGCAGAAGGGCTACGATTATCTGCTTCCCATCTTCACCATGGGAAAACACACCGAACAGGACGGCGTGCTCCGGCTTCCGATTTCCGTTCAGGTGCACCACGCCGTGTGCGACGGGTTTCACCTGTGCCGGTTTTTGGGAGAACTCCAGGAGCTGCTGGACCGGTTGTGAGAACATGCTTGCAAAACCCGGAAAGGAGGTCTGACTGTGTTCGGCCTGTATCTTCACATCCCCTACTGCGCCGCCAAATGTCGGTACTGTGATTTTTATTCCGCCGCGTGCCGGGGCGGCGTGCCCGACGCCTACGTGGATGCTCTGTGCCGGGAGATGGACCGTTTTTCTCCCTGCGGGTCCACCCCCCTGCGGCCCGACACGCTGTATTTCGGCGGCGGCACCCCGTCGCTGCTGACGCCCGCCCAGACAGCCCGGCTGATCGATGCCGCCGGGCCCGTGCCCGGTGCGGAGATCACGCTGGAAGCCAATCCGGAGACCGTTTCGCCCCAAACCCTCGCAGCATACCGCCAGGCGGGCGTAAACCGCATTTCTTTCGGCGTTCAGAGCGCATCCGACGTCCAGCTTGCCCGGCTGGGAAGACGCCATACAGCGGCGCAGAGCCGCCTTGCGCTGCAATGGGCCCGTGAGGCCGGATTTGAGAACGTCAGCGGCGATGTGATGCTGGCTTTGCCCGGCTACACCCTGGACGAGATGAACGCCACGCTGGAGCTGCTGGCCGAAGGGGGCTGCACCCACATCAGCAGCTATCTTTTAAAAATCGAGCCGAACACCGTGTTCGGCCGCAAACCGCCGGAGAACCTGCCCGACGATGACGCGGCAGCGGACTTCTATCTGGCGGCCGTGGAACGGCTGGCGCAGCTGGGCTATGCCCAGTACGAGATCTCCAACTTCGCCCGGCCCGGCTTTGAGGGCCGCCACAACCGCAACTACTGGGAGTGCGGGGACTATCTGGGCCTGGGCCCCACGGCCCACAGCTGCATGGGGGGCCGGCGCTTTTACACACCTGCGGGCACGGCCGCCTTCTGCCGGACGCCGGCGGACTACACCGACGACGGGACCTGCACGGCCGAGGACTTTGTCATGCTGCAGCTGCGCCTGACTTCCGGGTTGTCTCTGGCCCGTCTGCGCCGGGAATGGGGCGTGGAGTGGGACGCAAAAAAGCGCGCCTTTGCGGCGCGCCTGTGTCAAAACGGGCTGGCCCGTCTGGAGGGAGACGTCTTTTCCCTGACGCCCCGGGGCATGCTGGTGCAGAACAGCATTCTGGTAGAACTGCTTTAAGAAAACGGGCGGCCCGCACACAGCGGGC